>NZ_RZSB01000039.1:0-18261 GCF_004023285.1 Mesorhizobium sp. M2A.F.Ca.ET.067.02.1.1 | reverse complement strand
GCCTTGCCGGTCCGCTTGCCATCGCCGGGCTCACCATTTCCGCCTACGATCCGGCCTTCGACCCCAAGGGCGACGTGCCGCCGCTGGTCGGCGAGCTGGTGGTCGACCTGCTGTCCACCCTGGAAAGCAAGTGATGCTGAAAGCCCGCGTCATCCCCTGCCTGGACGTCAAAAACGGCCGCGTGGTCAAGGGCGTCAATTTCGTCGACCTCATCGACGCCGGCGATCCGGTCGAAGCCGCCAAGGCTTATGATGCCGCGGGCGCCGATGAGCTGTGCTTCCTCGACATCACCGCCTCGTCGGACAATCGCGAGACGATCTTCGACGTGGTCGCCCGGACCGCCGAGCAATGCTTCATGCCGCTCACCGTCGGCGGCGGCGTGCGCCAGGTGGCCGATATCCGCAAGCTGCTTCTGGCCGGCGCCGACAAGGTGTCGATCAACACGGCGGCGGTGAAGAACCCCGATTTCGTCACGGAGGCCGCCGACAAGTTCGGCAACCAGTGCATCGTCGTGGCCATCGACGCCAAGAAGGTGTCGGCGGCCGGCGAGGCCGACCGCTGGGAGATCTTCACCCATGGCGGTCGCGAGAAGACGGGCATCGACGCGGTCGACTTCGCCGCACGCATGGTCGATCGCGGCGCCGGCGAGATCCTGCTGACCTCAATGGACCGCGACGGCACGAAGGCCGGCTATGACATCGCGCTGACCCGCGCCGTCGCCGACGCGGTGCGCGCGCCGGTCATCGCTTCGGGCGGCGTCGGAACGCTCGATCACCTGGTCGAAGGCATCCGCGACGGCCACGCTGGCGCCGTGCTTGCCGCCTCGATCTTCCATTTCGGCACTTACTCGATCGCCGAGGCCAAGGCATACATGGCCAAGGCCGGCCTGCCGATGCGGCTGGACTCGGCCGCCCATCGGGCTTAAAGCATGATCCCGCAAGGTTGGGGACCGGTTTTCGGAAAAGATCATGCTTAAACAAGCAGATAGATGACCGACATGGCTCAATTTTCGCTCGCCGAGCTGGAAACGATCATCCATCAGCGCGCCCATTCCGGCGATCCGGACTCATGGACGGCGAAACTGTTCGCCAAGGGCATGGACAAGGCGGCGCAGAAGCTCGGCGAGGAGGCTGTGGAAGCCGTGATCGCCGCCGTCCGCGGCGACAAGCAGGCCCTCGTTTCGGAAAGCGCGGATCTTCTGTATCATTGGCTGGTCGTGCTCGGCATCGCGGGCGTTCCGTTGGACGACGTGCTCAAGGAGCTCGAGGGCCGCACCGGCCGCTCGGGGGTTGCCGAAAAGGCGTCCCGCCCCCGGGTTTGATGCCCGGGGCAGACGGCGAGGAGGGCAGGAAACCCGATGGACCAGCTGACTCCGACCGAGAAGTATTCCCCTTATCGCTTCTTCTCCGCCGAGCAATGGTCGCAGTTCCGCGCCGACACGCCGCTGACGCTGACCGAGGACGAGATCGACCGGCTGCGCTCGCTCAATGACCCGGTCAACCTCGAAGAGGTCAAGCGCATCTACCTGTCGCTTTCCCGCCTGCTCTCGGCGCATGTCGAGGCGAGCCAGCTGCTGTTCAGGCAGCGCCAGGCCTTCTTCAAGGCGCAGGACAATCGTCAAGACGCCTTTCATCATCGGCATCGCCGGTTCGGTCGCGGTCGGCAAGTCGACCACGGCGCGTGTGCTGAAGGAGCTTCTGGCGCGCTGGCCGTCGAGCCCCAAGGTCGATCTCATCACCACCGACGGCTTCCTGCTGCCCAATGAGATCCTGCGCCGCGAGAACCTCATGGAGCGCAAGGGATTTCCAGAGAGCTACGATGTCGGCGCGCTGCTGAGATTCCTGTCCGGCATCAAATCGGCGCAAGGCAGCGTCCGCGCGCCGGTCTACTCGCACCTGACCTATGACGTCATCCCCGGCGAGTTCGTCACCATCGACCGTCCCGACATCCTGATCTTCGAAGGCATCAACGTGCTGCAGCCGGGCAAGCTGCCGAAGGACGGCAAGATCGTGCCGTTCTTGTCAGACTTCTTCGATTTCGCCATCTATATCGATGCCGACGAGAAGCTGATCCACCAATGGTACATCCAGCGCTTCATGCGGCTGCGCGAGACCGCCTTCCGCAATCCGGACTCCTTCTTCCACCGCTATTCTCAGCTTTCCGAGGACGCCGCGCGCGCCATCGCCGAGGGGCTATGGGCCAATATCAACCTGAAGAACCTGCGCGAGAACATCCTGCCGACCAGGGCGCGGGCCGATCTCATCCTGCGCAAAGGCGCCAACCATTTGATCGAGGAAGTGGCGCTGAGGAAGCTGTGAGGCCGCGCCCGACGCCGGATCGCCATTCTTCACATCTGCGAGGCAGCTCCTTCGCGCCACGATCCAATCTGGATCGCTGAAAATTCGGGACGCGGAAGCCCTCTTCCTTGCGCTATGCCAGACGGAAAATCGCCGGGGCAGTTGCCCCAGAACGGCTGCGCCCTGAACCGCTACGCCAGCGACGGCTTTGCGGAGATTTCAGCCTTCCGGCTTCCCGTCCATATCGTAGACAGCATCCACGCGGCGAGAAACAATGGCACCAGGACGGCAACGCAATATCCGCCCCAGGTGAAGTAATGCGTGACGAAAGGCCAGAGCCAGCAAATCGCGAGTATCAGCCGGGGCGGCCTTGACGTCATCGCGGCCAGCATGGCGACAGCGACGGCCAGACTGATCGTGTCGTAGGTGTAGCCGTAGGGCGTGGCAAGGATCGCAAGGACAGCGGTCAGCGCCACGCGTTCCTGATGCGAGACCTGGCGCCCCGGCCGCCAGAGCCAGACCGCTATGGCGATGGAAATGATGGTCGCGACTGCCTGGGCGCCATAGGCGGCGGTCAGCCCGAAGCCGAGCGCCCTCGCCGTGAAGAACACCGTTATCGCATTATACTGATAAGGCTGCGGATAAGGCGCCTCCATGATCGCCGTCATCAAGGGACGGGTTTCGGTCAGGAACAGCCGCCAGACATCGAAGCCAAAGAACAGGCCGGTGGCGAGGACGACCGCCACAGTGGTGACGATGGCGGCGAAAATGGCTCGCCAGTTGCCGCTGGCGAGCAGGCAGAAAGGCACGAGAATACCAAGATGCGGCTTGATGGTCAGAAGGCCGAACAGAACTCCGGCCAGCAACGGGCGCCTTGGGGCCACGGCGAGGCCTCCGATCAACAAGGCCATCGTCAGCGCGCCGTTCTGACCGAATATCGAGTTCCAGATAACGGCGGGACTGAGGACGACCGCCAGTTCCACCAGCGCTCCGAGTTTCAGCGGCCGGATTGCCAGCCACAGACACAGAACGGTCCCGAACGTCCAGACCAGATAGGCAGGCAGGATCGGCAGGGTCGCGAGCGGGACGCCGAGCAAGAGGATGTTCGGCGGATAGCTCCATTCCTGATTTGGAAGGTCGGGCGAGAACATGCCGCGCAACGCCGCGCGGTAGGCGTCCGCATCGAAAAGCACGGCAACATGGCCGTCGATGGCCAGGCGGGAGCCGGCCCAGAGATTGGTGAAATCCCAGTAGGGCAGCCTGTGCGATAGCTCGGAAAACCCTCTGCCGTCGAGGTCCCACAACATGCTCAGGTAGACCTCGGCCATCCAGATACCGATCATCGATACGACCGTGACCATTGCCACGTCCAAGAGGCTTCGGGTCCTGATCCAGTTCGGTTCCATGGCGATCTCGATTTGGCAACCGCGCTTGTAGCGTGGGTGTCCTTAAAATCGCGTTGCCCCCGGACATGGTCAGCCAGGCACCGTCACCCGCCGCAGCGTCAGATTGATGCGGCCGCCATTCTTCAACAGCGCCGATGTCGCCGGATAGATGCGATCGACGCCATGGAAGGCGAGGCGCCCCTCGCCGCCGAGCACGACGACGTCGCCGCTCTTCAGCCTGAACGATTTGGTGCCGCCTTCGCGCGTGTTCTGGCCGACCCGGAACAGGCAGTCGTCGCCCAGCGAGACCGACACAACGGGCGCGTCAAAATCCTGCTCGTCGCGATCCTGGTGCAGACCCATCCTGGCGTCCGCCGCATAGAAGTTGACAAGACAGCCCTCGGGCAGATGCGGGTAAGCCGAGACTTCGCGCCACAATTGCAGCAGCGCCTCGGGGATCGGCGGCCAAGGCTCGCCGGTCACCGGATGCGTCGGCTGGTAGCGGTAGCCGCGCTCCTTGCCGGTCACCCAGCCAAGCGCGCCGCAATTGGTCATGCGCACGCTCATCTGCTTGCCGGTGCGCGGCATGGCGGGCACGTAGAGGGGTGCGGCCTGCACCACGCGCCGGATCTCCTTGACCAGCGCTTCCTGGGCGGGGCGAGCGATGTAGCCCGGCATGTGGCGGACGCCTTTGGGCAGAACGAGCATTGGATCGATCCGATCAATTGGCCCGAAAGCATGCCACCGAAGGAAGAGTTCCGCGACCCGAAAACGGCCGCTCGTTTCCGGCATGCTCAGTCGCTGTCGACGCGACCGCGCAGCTTCTTCACCGTCGACCGGCCTGCCTTGCTCTTGAGGCGGCGCTCCACGGCGCCTTTGGACGGCCTGGTCTTCTTGCGCGGCGGCGGTGGCGGCTCGGCCGCCTTGGCGACCAGCGCGGTCAGGCGCGCCCGCGCGTCGGCCCGGTTCTGCTCCTGGGTGCGGAACCGACCGGCCTCGATGACGATGACGCCGTCCTTGGTGGCGCGCTGGCCGGCAAGCTTGATCGCGCGGACGCGGACCCGCTCGCTAAGGCCCGAAGCGTTCGCTGCGTCGAAGCGCAACTGCACGGCGGTGGCTACCTTGTTGACGTTCTGGCCGCCCGGGCCGGACGAGCGGATGAAGTCCTCATGCAGGTCGCCCGCATGGATGACCGCTTCGCCTGATATGATGATGTCGTCGTCGCTCGCCATGGAGCACTCATGACGCGACGGCTGCAAAAAGAAAAGGCCCGGCGCAGGGGGCTTCACCGTTTCACGGAAACGGCGAATCCTCCCTGGCTCTCAATGTTGGCGCAATTCCGGACGGAAAACCGTTTTGCACTTTTCCTGGAATTGCGCTGGCCGAGCACTGGAGGTGAGGACGCTCGAGGCAGCGATTATTCCGCCGCCTCCTGCAGGCGCGGCGCCGCGCCCAGGATGGCGGCGTCGACGTGACGCTCGAACTTCTCGAAGTTGGTCGCGAACATGTTGACCAGCTTCGCGGCCTGGGGGTCGTAGCCGGCCTCGTCCGCCCAGGTCGAGCGCGGGTCGAGAATGGCGCCGTCGACGCCCGGAACCGCCACCGGCACCTCGAAGCCGAAATTGGCGTCAGTGCGGAACTCGGCCGACTTCAGCGAACCATCGAGCGCGGCGCCCAGAAGAGCGCGCGTCACCTTGATCGGCATGCGGCGGCCGGTGCCGTAGGCGCCGCCGGTCCAGCCGGTGTTGACGAGCCAGCAATCGACCTTGTGCTCGGCGATCAGCTCGCGCAGCAGATTGCCGTATTCCGAGGGATGGCGCGGCATGAAGGGGGCGCCGAAGCAGGTCGAGAAGGTCGCCTCCGGCTCGGTGACGCCCTTTTCCGTGCCGGCGACCTTGGCGGTGTAACCGGACAGGAAGTGATACATCGCCTGCGCCGGGGTCAATTTGGCGATCGGCGGCATCACGCCGAAAGCGTCGGCGGTCAGCATGATGATGTTCTTCGGATGGCCTGCGCGGCCGGTCTTCGAGGCGTTGGGGATGAAGTCCAACGGATAGGCGCAGCGCGTGTTCTCGGTGAGGCTGCCGTCATTGAAATCCGGCACGCGACCGGCATCGAGCACGACATTCTCCAGAACCGTGCCGAAGCGCTGCGTTGTGGCGAAGATCTCAGGCTCGGCCTCGGCCGACAGCCTGATCGTCTTGGCGTAGCAGCCGCCCTCGAAATTGAAGACGCCGTGCGGGCCCCAACCATGCTCGTCGTCGCCGATCAGCGTGCGCGACGGATCCGCCGACAGCGTCGTCTTGCCGGTACCGGACAGGCCGAAGAACACCGCCGCGTCGCCGGCCGGGCCTTCATTGGCGGAACAGTGCATGGGCATCACGCTCTTTTGCGGCAGCAGGTAGTTCAGCATGGTGAATACCGACTTCTTCATCTCGCCGGCATAGGACGTGCCGCCGATCAGCACGATCTTGCGGATCAGGTCGACCGCGATCACGGTTTCGGTGCGGGTGCCGTGACGCGCCGGATCGGCGCGGAAGGACGGCAAATCGATGATCGTCATGTCGGGGAGGAAGCGCTCGAGCTCCGCGGCTTGCGGGCGGATCAAAAGGTTGCGGATGAAAAGCGAGTGCCAGGCGAATTCGGTGATGACCCGGGTCGGCAGCTTGAGGTCGGCGTCGGCGCCGCCGACCAGGTCCTGAACATAGAGATCCTTGTCCGCCGCGTGGGCGCGGAAGTCGAAAAGCAGCGACTCGAACTGGGCGGGCGAGATCGCCTTGTTGTTGTCCCACCAGACATGCGGCTCGGTCGCCTCGTCGCGCACGACGAATTTGTCCTTCGGCGAACGCCCGGTGTGCTGACCGGTCTCGGCGACCAGCGCGCCTTGCGCGGTCAGCCTCGCCTCGCTGCGCCGGATCGCTTCCTCGTAGAGTTCGGCCGCGCCGAGATTGTAGCGCACCATGCCCGTGGTCTTTAGGCCGATCGCGTCAATAGCGCAGTCGGGGTTGCGTTTGCCGGCTTCCGACATCAAATTTCCTCTCTGGATTTGGCCGCATGTGACGGGGATTTCACTGAGCCCGTGCCGGGGGCTGTCAGGTTCAGAACCAGAAAAGCCGAATGATATCAAATCATTAATCGATTTAAAAAATTTGAAAGTTGTTTAAATCGTTTATATGTGCAAAAAGTCGCGGACGTTGCCCAAAGGATTGGCAGACTCCAATCGTCCAATCCCGTTATGGGTGCGATGGTGTGTAGCGGCAGGCCGCCCGTGACTTCGGACAGGGCCCGTGCCACATTTTGTACCCAATTTGTCCTGCAAAAGCCCCTTCTCGACGACAGAAGGGACAGCTCATGAGGGAGCCGCTTGAAATGGCAACAATCGCGCTTGTCGACGACGACCGCAACATCCTGACCTCGGTGTCGATCGCGCTCGAATCCGAGGGCTACCGGGTCGAAACCTACACCGACGGCGCGTCGGCGCTGGAAGGCCTGGCGGCGCGCCCGCCGAACCTCGCCATCCTCGACATCAAGATGCCGCGCATGGACGGCATGGAGCTGTTGCGCCGCATGCGTCAGAAATCGGACCTGCCGGTGATCTTCCTGACGTCTAAGGACGACGAGATCGACGAATTGTTCGGCCTCAAGATGGGCGCCGACGATTTCATCCGCAAACCCTTCTCGCAGCGGCTCCTGGTCGAGCGCGTGCGGGCGGTGCTGCGCCGGACCAGCGCCCGCGAGGCGGCGGCCAAGGCGCCCGCCCAGCAGGCCCGCTCGCTCGAACGCGGCCAGCTGGTGATGGACCAGGAACGCCATACCTGCACCTGGAAAGGCGAGCCGGTGACGCTGACGGTGACCGAGTTCCTCATCCTGCATTCGCTGGCGCAGCGCCCCGGTGTGGTGAAAAGCCGTGATGCGCTGATGGATTCGGCCTATGATGAGCAGGTCTATGTCGACGACCGCACCATCGACAGCCACATCAAGCGGCTGCGCAAGAAGTTCAAGGCCGTCGACGACGACTTCGAGATGATCGAAACCCTTTACGGAGTCGGGTACCGGTTCCGCGAAGCATGAATAGGCAGTAGTGAGTAGGCAGTAGGGAATAGTCGGTAGTCAGCTTTGAATAGTGCGAGCGGCCGGTTATGCCAGCTGCGGTCCCCGCCAGCCACTGCTCTATTCCCTACTGCCTACTGCCTACTCACTACTCACTAATTAACCAGGGCCTGCTATTCGATGGCAGTGGAAGTAGAGCGAGGCAGACGGGCGGGCGCGGCAAGGCGTCCGCCGCGGATCGTGCCCGCCTTCGTGTCGAGAATCACGGTGCCGATGCGCCGGTTTCTCGGCCATCACATCTTCTCCAGCCTGACGAGGCGCATCCTGTTCCTCAACCTGGCCGGCCTTGCCGTGCTGGTGACCGGCATCCTCTACCTCAACACCTTTCGCGACGGCCTGATCGACGCTCGCGTCGAGAGCCTGATGACGCAGGGCGAAATCATCGCCGGCGCGATCGCCGCCTCGGCGACGGTGGAAACCGATTCGATCAGCATCGACCCGGAAAAGCTGCTCGAGCTGCAGGCCGGCGAGAGCCTGGGGCCCGGATCGGACCAGCTCGACAATCTGGACTTCCCGATCAACCCCGAGCGCGTCGCGCCGGTGCTGAGACGGCTGATCTCGCCGACGCGCACCCGCGCCCGCATCTATGACCGCGACGCGAACCTCCTGCTCGACTCCCGGCATCTCTATTCGCGCGGCCAGATCCTGCGCTACGACCTGCCGCCCGTCGACGACGAACAGCCCGCCCTCGTGGAGCGGGTCGAGAAGTTCATCTTCGACTTCTTCCGCAACAAGGACCTGCCCGTCTACCACGAGCAGCCCGGCGGCAATGGCGCGGCCTTCCCGGAGGTGGTCAAGGCGCTGACCGGCAGCCCTTCGACCATTGTGCGGGTGAGCGAGCAGGGCGAGCAGATCGTCTCCGTCGCGGTGCCGATCCAGCGTTTTCGCGCCGTGCTGGGTGTGCTGATGCTGTCCACGGAAGGCGGCGATATCGACAAGATCGTCGCGGCCGAGCGCAAGGCGATCCTGCGCGTGTTCGGCGTCGCGGCGCTGGTCACCGCGATCCTTTCGATGCTTCTGGCGTCCACCATCGCCAATCCGCTGCGGCGGCTTTCCGCCGCCGCCGTCAGGGTGCGGCGCGGCGTCAAGAACCGCGAGGAAATACCGGACTTTTCCGACCGGCAGGACGAGATCGGCAATTTGTCCATCGCCGTGCGCGACATGACCAATGCGCTTTACGCGCGCATCGAGGCGATCGAAAGCTTCGCCGCCGACGTCTCGCATGAATTGAAGAACCCGCTGACATCGCTGCGCAGCGCGGTCGAGACGCTGCCCTTGGCGAAGAACGACACGTCTCGCGCGCGTCTGATGGAGATCATCCAGCACGACGTGAAGCGGCTCGACCGGCTGATCACCGACATCTCCGACGCCTCCCGTCTCGACGCGGAGCTGGCGCGCGAGGACGCCGGAACCGTGGACCTGAAGAAGTTCATCACCGATCTGGTCGCGGTCTCGCGCGAGACCACGCGCAACAAGAAGGCTGTCGAGATCGAACTCAAGGTGGCCAAGCTGCCGACCGGCGCCAAGGGCTATTACGTTGTCGGCCATGATCTGAGGATTGGCCAAGTCATCACCAACCTGATCGAGAACGCGCGCTCCTTCGTGCCCGACGAGCACGGCCATATCGCGATCTCATTGGCGCGCGCTGGCAAGTTCAACATCATCACCGTCGACGACAACGGCCCGGGTATCCGGGCCGAGAACATCGACCGCATCTTCGAGCGCTTCTACACCGACCGGCCGGCCGGCGAGGCGTTCGGCCAGAACTCTGGTCTCGGGCTGTCGATCAGCCGCCAGATCGTCGAGGCGCATGGCGGCACGCTGACGGCCGAAAACATCCCCGGCACCAAGCCCGGCGAGATCAAGGGCGCGCGTTTCGTGGTGACGCTGCCGGCGGAAGGCTGACGCTAGCCGAACATGCCGGACACCGCCGCGAAGCCCCTGAATATCCACGGGACGGCCCTCCTGATCGGCGAGCGCGGCGTGCTGATCACGGGGCCGTCCGGCGCCGGCAAGACGACGCTGGCGCTGGCGCTCCTCGATCATTGCCGAACCCGCGGCATGTTTTCCCGGCTGCTGGGCGACGACCAGCTGTTCGCCGCCGCGCATGGCGGGCGGCTGGTGTGCCGCGCGCCGGCAAGCATCGCGGGACTCTGCGAGGTGCACGGCATCGGGCCGCGGCCGTTGGCCTTCGAGCCGGCCGCCGTGATTGACCTTGTCGTTCGGCTTGTCGAGCCGGCCGATATGGCGCGGCTGCAAGACGAAGCCACCGAGACGATCGAGGGTTGCCGGCTGCCCCGCATCGACATCACCCGGCAAAATGTCACCGCCGCGCTGCCCATGCTGATGGCGCGGCTGGCGATCCAGCCTTTTTCATGATCCGGCCGGGGTTTTTTGCTGCGATGCGTCAAAATGGCCCAAGCCGCCGCAATTTTGGGCTTGTCAACCGGCCGTGCGTCGACAAGATAGCGCTCCCGCCGCCTGGAATGGCTGGCGAACATAATATACGCCTGTGAAGCGGCGATGACGGGAGCCACCAGAGAATGATCGGACTCGTGCTCGTGACGCACGGTCAACTCGCCACCGAGTTCCGGCATGCCGTAGAACATGTCGTCGGGCCGCAAGACAATTTCGAAACCGTGGCGATCGGCGCCGACGACGACATGGAGCAGCGCCGGGCCGACATCGTCGACGCTGTGGCGCGCGTCGACACCGGCGCCGGCGTCATCGTGCTAACCGACATGTTCGGCGGCACGCCCTCCAACCTCGCCATCTCGGTCATGGAATCCGGTCGCACCGAGGTCATCGCCGGCATGAACCTGCCGATGCTGATCAAGCTCTCCTCGATCCGCAAGGGCGACAACATGGCCGCCGCGCTCGATGAAGCGCAGGCGGCGGGCCGCAAATACATCAACGTCGCCAGCCAGCTCCTGAGCAGCAAATGAACGCACCGGCGCAGCAGACGGACGAGGTTGTGCGGGAGTTCCCGATCATCAACCAGCGCGGCCTGCATGCGCGCGCTTCGGCGAAATTCGTCCAGGTTGCCAGCGGCTTCAATGCCACCATCCATGTCGAGAAGGACGGCGTGAAGGTCGGCGGCACCTCGATCATGGGCTTGATGATGCTGGCGGCGAGCCCGGGCTATTCGATCCGCGTGATCGCCAGCGGCCCGGAAGCCGTGCCGGCCATGGACGCGCTGGAGCAGCTGGTCGCCTCGCGTTTCGGCGAGGAAATCTAGTTCCCGGCCTCACATTTCGCGCCTCGAAGACATGCGCGCATAAAGATTTCTTTATGTCCCATTGTCGTATCGCGGCCGATCTGCTAGTCAGGCCGGCAACCGCGCCCTTCCATGCGCCTCCCGGCGCCGGCGCGCATTGAGAAAATCACACCGGAGCACTGCCATGACGGGTAGCAAGGACTATGTGGTCGCCGACATCTCGCTTGCCGGCTGGGGCCGCAAGGAGATCGAGATCGCCGAAACCGAAATGCCGGGCCTGATGGCCTGCCGCGAGGAGTTCGGCGCCAAGAAGCCGCTGAAGGGCGCGCGCATCACCGGCTCGCTGCACATGACGATCCAGACGGCGGTGCTGATCGAGACGCTGAAGGCGCTGGGCGCCGACATCCGCTGGGCATCGTGCAACATCTTCTCGACGCAGGACCATGCGGCTGCGGCGATCGCCGAGGCCGGCATTCCGGTCTTCGCCATCAAGGGCGAGTCGCTCCAGGACTATTGGGATTACACCGACCGCATCTTTCAGTGGACCGATGGCGGCACATCCAACATGATCCTCGATGACGGCGGCGACGCCACCATGTATATTCTGCTCGGCGCGCGTGCAGAGGCCGGCGAGGACGTGTTGTCCAATCCCGGCAGCGAGGAGGAAGAGATCCTGTTCGCGCAGATCAAGAAGCGCCTGAAGGCCTCGCCCGGCTTCTTCACCAAGCAGCGCGAAGCAATCCGCGGCGTCACCGAGGAGACCACCACCGGCGTCAACCGCCTCTACCAGCTGCAGAAGAAGGGCCTGCTGCCCTTCCCGGCGATCAACGTCAACGATTCCGTCACCAAGTCGAAGTTCGACAACAAATATGGCTGCAAGGAATCGCTGGTCGACGGCATCCGCCGCGGCACCGACACGATGATGGCCGGCAAGGTCGCGGTGGTGTGCGGCTATGGCGACGTCGGCAAGGGCTCGTCGGCCTCGCTGCGCGGCGCCGGCGCCCGCGTCAAGGTCACCGAGGTCGACCCGATCTGCGCGCTGCAGGCAGCGATGGACGGCTTCGAGGTGGTGACGCTGGAAGACGCGGCCCCAACCGCCGACATCGTCATCACCACCACCGGCAACAAGGATGTCGTCACGCTCGACCACATGCGGGCGATGAAGGACATGGTGATCGTCGGCAATATCGGCCACTTCGACAACGAGATCCAGGTGGCGTCGCTGCGCAACCTGAAATGGACCAACGTCAAGCCGCAGGTCGACCTGATCACCTTCCCGGACGGCAAGCGGATGATCCTTCTCTCCGAGGGACGCCTGCTCAACCTCGGCAACGCCACCGGACATCCGAGCTTCGTCATGTCGGCCTCGTTCACCAACCAGGTCCTGGCGCAGATCGAGCTGTTCACCAAGCACGGCCAGTACCAGAACCAGGTCTATGTGCTGCCCAAGCATCTCGACGAGAAGGTGGCGCGGCTGCATCTCGACAAGCTCGGCGCCAAGCTCACGGAGCTCTCCGGCGAACAGGCCGCCTATATCGGCGTGACGCCGCAGGGCCCGTATAAGCCGGAACACTACCGCTATTAACCAAAGCGAAATTATCTACCAGATATTGAAGTCGGGTGGTTGACTTTCCGCCCGGCTTTATTTTTTGCGCCAATGATTCTTCACGCCGATTCCAGCAGGCGTTATTGTTGTGATTCGCGGTCCGGGGACATGTTGGGCCGGGGACGCATTCAGGGCGGTCTTGCATTCAAGCGGCGAAGAGGACCAAGACATGCCGGGGGATTACCCGCGAAGCGCGGGAAAGGCCGTTTCCGGCGGCCATGAGGATTCGAACGAAGCCGACCCCGCCGTGAACGGCGGCGGTTTTCGCGCCGGTGCGCGGCAGGCCTTACTTCTTGCCACCTCGGCGCTTGCCAGCCCGCTGCTCGCCTTTGCCGCGCGCGCCGACACAAGCCTTCCGGGAAAGGCCGATGCGCCGGTCAGTACCGTCGAGGTCATGCAGCTCGCCATGTTCGTCGGCGTGATGGGCGCGGCGCTTGTCTCGGCCATCTTCCTGATCCGCGAACGCGGGCGCACCGCCGCGCAGAATGTCCAGCTCAGGGCCCGCATCGCGGACGTCAACGCGGCGCTGCAGCGTTCCGAGGCGCTGCTCAACCTGCGCGACCAGCGGCTGATCGTCTGGGCCACGGACAACAAGAAACCCGAACTCATCGGCAGCCTGCCGTTGGAAAGCGGCGCGCCCGACGACAGGTCCGCCTTCCTCGCTTTCGGCCGCTGGCTGATGCCGCGCTCGGCGGCGGCGCTGGAACACGCGGTCGCCGCGCTGCGCGAGCAGGCAAAGGCCTTCGATCTGGTCATCGAAACGCAGGCCGGCGTGCCGCTGGAAGTGCATGGCCGCAAAAGCGCGGCGCATGTCTTGGTGCGCTTCGTCTCGCTGTCGGAGACGCTGCGCAACCAAGCCAGGCTGAAGATCGAGAACCAGCGGCTCAGCGCCGACCACGACACCATGATCGGCCTGCTCGACGCGTTGAAGATGCCGGCATGGCTGCGGGCGGCGGACGGCCGATTGCAATGGGTCAACCGCGCCTATGCCGAGGCGGTGGAGGCGGAAAGCCCGGCTGCGGCCGTGCGCGACGCCAGGGAGTTCCTCGGCGGCCAGGCGCGCGATCAGATCGCCGAACAGCACAAGACGCGCGCGGTCTTCGAACAGACGCTTTCCACCGTGATCGATGGCGACCGCCGCATGTTCGCGGTCACCGACTTCGCCGGCGCCGACGGCTCGGCGGGACTTGCTTGCGACACAAGCGCGGCCGAGACGATCCGCGCCGAACATGAGCGGACCGTGCGCAGCCATGCCGACACGCTCGACCAGCTGAACACCGCGGTGGCGATCTTCGACACCGACGAGAAGCTGCGTTTCTTCAACCAGGCCTTCCAGAAGCTGTGGGGCCTGGATTCGGGCTTCCTGCTCAGCGCGCCCTCCAACACGCTGCTGCTTGACCGGCTGCGCTCGGAAGGCAGGATCGCCGAGCAGCCGGAATGGCGGCGCTGGAAGGAGAACCTGCTCAGCGCCTATCGCGCCGTCGAATCGCAGGAGCATTGGTGGCACCTGCCGGACGGCAAGACGATCCGCGTAGTGGCGAACCCGCAGCCGAAGGGCGGCGTCACCTGGGTGTTCGAGAACCTGACCGAGAAGATGGATCTCGAGAGCCGCTACCAGACCGCCGTGCGGGTGCAGGGCGAGACGCTGGACAACCTCGCCGAAGGCGTGGTCGTCTTCGGTCCGGACGGGCGGCTGCGCCTGTCCAATCCGGCCTTCGTCGCGCTTTGGGGGCTGACGGCGGAAGCGCTCAAGCCCAACGTCCATGTCTCGGCGATCCGCGACCTGTGCGACCAGCACGCCGCGAACAGCCCGTGGGGCGGCTTCGTCGCCGCCGTCACCGGCTTCGACGACGAGCGCCGCGACCGGCGCGGCCAGATCGAGCTGATCAATGGCAACGTGCTGAGCTACGCGGTGATCCACCTGCCCAATGGCCAGGTGATGATCACCTTCGTCGACGTCACCGACACCGTCAATGTCGAGCGGGCGCTGAAGGACAGGAACGAAGCGCTGGAGAAGTCCGACCAGTTGAAGAACGAATTCGTGCAGCACGTGTCCTATGAGCTGCGCTCGCCGCTGACCAACATCATCGGCTTCACCGAGTTGCTGTCGCTGCCCGCCACCGGGCCGTTGACGCCGAAGCAGCGCGAATATGTCGAGTATGTCGGCTCGTCGTCATCGGTGCTGCTCACCATCGTCAACGACATTCTCGACCTGGCGACGGTCGACGCCGGAATCATGCAGCTCGACATTTCCGAGATGAACATCGATCGGACGATCGCCGCGGCGGCCGAGCTGGTCGCCGACCGGCTGGACGAGCACCGGATCAAGCTCGCGATCGACGCGACGGAGGCGCCGGCGAGCTTCCATGGCGACGAGACCCGCATCCGCCAGATCCTCTACAATTTGCTCAGCAACGCGGCGAACTACGCGC
The DNA here is from genome assembly GCF_004023285.1 of Mesorhizobium sp. M2A.F.Ca.ET.067.02.1.1. Classification (NCBI taxonomy): domain Bacteria; kingdom Pseudomonadati; phylum Pseudomonadota; class Alphaproteobacteria; order Hyphomicrobiales; family Phyllobacteriaceae; genus Mesorhizobium; species Mesorhizobium sp. M2A.F.Ca.ET.067.02.1.1. The sequence continues at coordinate 3,214 of NZ_RZSB01000039.1, read as the reverse complement.
CGGAGGCAAGCACGATCCGGCTTACCTGCCGGCGGCTGGCCGACGCCGTCGAGTTCTCGGTGCATGATGACGGCCCCGGCATGCCGCCGGACGTGCTGGAGTCGGTCTTCCGCCGCTTCGAGCCGCGCGCCAATGGCGGGCGGCGGCGCGGCGCCGGGCTGGGGCTCTCGATCGTCAAGAGCTTCGTCGAGCTGCATGGCGGAACCGTGCGCATCGAGACCGGCCAGGACAGGGGCACCACGGTGATCTGCACCTTCCCGGACAAGCCGTCCGGAATCCCGGATACGCCGGCCGGCATCCGCGACGCGGCCGAGTAGCGCGGCCTATATGGAAGGGATGGTGCTGGAGCGTTTTCTCGCCGACGAGGCGGCAACGGCAAGGCTTGGCGAGGATCTCGCCATGGCATTGCGCGCCGGCGACGCGATCGCGCTCAAAGGCGATCTCGGCGCCGGCAAGTCGACGCTGGCCCGCGCGCTGATCCGGGCACTGGCCGACGACGCCAATCTCGAGGTGCCGAGCCCGACCTTTACGCTGGTACAGAGCTACGAGACGCGCGTCCCCGTCCACCATTTCGACCTCTATCGGCTTTCCGCGCCGGACGAGCTCGACGAGCTCGGACTCGACGATGCTCTCAGCCAAGGCGCGGCGTTGATCGAGTGGCCGGAACGGGCCGGAGACCGATTGCCCGCAAATGCGCTGTGGGTCGATCTCGCCGAACATGGCGAAGGTCGCGTGGCGCGGTTGTCGGGCCAGGGACCTGTCTTTGAGCGCGTGGCGCGATCGCTGGCCATGCGCGATTTCCTGGCCTCGGCCAGACGGGGCGAAGCCAGCCGCCGCCATTTCGTCGGCGATGCCTCCGCCCGCTCCTACGAGATCGTGTCGCTGCCCGGCGAGGCGCCGCGTGTGCTTATGAACTCTCCGCGCCTGGTGCTCGGGCCGCCGGTGCGCGACGGCAAGCCCTATGCGGTGATCGCCCATACGGCTCAATCCGTCGCCGCCTTCGTCGCCATCGACAAGGCGCTGCTGGCGAACGGCGTCAGCGTGCCGGTGATCCATGCCCAGGACATCGACCAAGGCTTTCTGCTCATCGAACATCTCGGATCGGAAGGTTTTCTCAGCCACGACGGCCAGCCCATCGCCGAACGCTACGAAGCAGCGGCCGAACTGCTTGCCATGATGCATGGCAAGGCCTGGCCCACGCGCATGGAAGCGGCGCCCGGCGTGGTCCACGACGTGCCGCCCTTCGATCGCGACGCCATGCTGATCGAGGCCGATCTTCTGGTCGACTGGTATGTGCCCTGGATCACCGGCGGTCCGGCGAGCGAGGACTTGCGAGCGGGCTATCACAAGGAATGGAACGCGGCGCTCGACCGCCTCGCCGGCAGCGAATACACGCTGATGCTGCGCGATTTCCATTCGCCCAACATCATCTGGCGGGCAGAGCGATCCGGCCTCGACCGGCTCGGCATCGTCGACGTCCAGGACGCGCTGATCGGGCCCGCCGCCTATGACGTCGCCTCCCTGGCCATGGACGCACGCGTCACCGTCTCGCCCGAGATCGAGCGCCGGACGGTCGCCGCCTATGTCGCGGCGCGGCACGCTGCGGGCGCCTTCCATGAAGCCGCTTTCGCCGAGGCCTACGCGATCATGGCGGCGCAGCGCAATTCGAAGATCCTCGGCATCTTCGTGCGGCTCGAAAAGCGCGACGGCAAGCCTTACTATCTGAAACACCTGCCGCGCATCCGCGACTATCTGAGGCGGGCGCTGGCGCATCCGGCGCTGGCCGGCCTGAAGGAATTCTACATGGCCCACGGCCTGCTCGAGGAACGGGTCCCATGAAGCCCCCAACCACGACGCCGAAGACAGCGATGGTGCTGGCGGCCGGGCTTGGCAAGCGCATGCGGCCGATCACCGACACGATGCCCAAGCCGCTGGTGAAGATCGCCGGCAAGACCTTGCTCGACTGGGGGCTGGACAGCCTGGAGGCCGCCGGCATCGCCAAGGCCGTCGTCAATGTGCACTATCTGCCCGAGCAGATCGTCGCCCATGTCGCCAGCCGGAAAGCTCCGAAGATCGTCATCTCCGACGAGCGCGAGGCGCTGCTGGAATCGGCGGGCGGCATCGTCAAGGCGCTGCCGCTTCTGGGCAGCGAGCCCTTCTACATCATCAACGCCGATACGTTCTGGATCGACAGCGGTCAGCCCAGCCTCAAGCGCCTTGCCCTTGCATGGGACGCCGCCAGAATGGATATTCTGCTGATGCTTACCGATCTCGACTCAGCGACCGGGCACTGCGTCGGCACCGATTTCCTGGTTGCCGCCGATGGAGCTCTACGGCGCTCGAAGGGTGATCCGACTGGCCTGATCTATGCCGGCGCCGCCATCATCCATCCGCGCATCTTCAAGGACGCGCCCACGGGCTCGCATTCGCTCAACGTCTATTTCGACAAGGCGATCGCCGCCGGGCGCCTGTTCGGCATGAAGATGAACGGGCGCTGGATCACCGTCGGCACGCCGGACGCCATTCCCGCCGCCGAAGCGGCCGTGGCCGGCGCGCTCGCGAAAGCGGTATGAGCGGCGCGCGCCGCGTCCTTTCCATCCCGCCCGGAGCGCCGTTCCTGCCGACGCTGGCGGAGGCGTTGCTCGACGGACGATTGATTCCCGGCTTTCGTTTCGACGGCGAGCCGCTGGCGCTGGCCGACGCGACCGTCTATGTGCCGACCCGACGCGCGGCGCGGGCGCTGCGCGGCGCCTTCGTCGACATTCTCGGTCAACGCTCGGCCATCCTGCCGACGGTGCGGCCGCTCGGCGAGTTCGACGAGGATGAGGCAGCCTTCGACGCAGAGGCGGCGCCGGCGATAGACATCGCGCCGCCGAGCGCGGCGCAGGAGCGATTGCTGTTGCTGGCGCCGCTGGTGCGTGCCTGGAAGGAAAGCCTGCCGGCGCATGTCAGAGAGCGGTTCAACGAGGAATTCGTCGTGCCGACCTCGGCCGCCGACGCCATCTGGCTGGCGCGCGACCTTGCCCGGCTGATGGACGAGATCGAGACCGAAGGCACGGATTGGGCGAAGCTCGCGACGCTGGTCACCGGCAATCTCGCCGGCTGGTGGCAGGTGACGCTCGATTTCCTCGGCATAGTCACCGACAACTGGCCGGAACTGCTCAAGGAGCGCAACCGCTCCAATCCGGCCGCGCATCGCAGCGCGCTGATCCGG
>NZ_RZSB01000399.1:0-5545 GCF_004023285.1 Mesorhizobium sp. M2A.F.Ca.ET.067.02.1.1 | reverse complement strand
TTTCGCGTTTGGAGTCATCGCCTTCCGGGCAAAGATTGAAGTTGGCCGTCACTTCGGCGGTGTCGCCATTGACGGTCTCGGTGAGCTTCAGCGTCTTCGACAGGGTCTTCTGATCGAAATCCTGCGCGTCGAGGCCTGGGTCGAAGTCGAGGCAGGACACCTCGTCGGGCTTCTCCTTTTGCGCCTTGTCGTTGGCTTCGAACAGCTTGGTGACCGGCTCGGTGAAACGGTCGCGGTATTTGGCGTCTCCCTCGAACTTCACCGAAGGCACATAGAAGAACTTCACGGCGTTGGAGGCCGGCCCGGCGAGCACGGCGCCGGGCAAGGCAATCGAGAAGACAGCGGCAAGCACTATCGGCTTCATGCAGGATCTCCGAGGTTCGGCGGCTTGGCGGCACGCTTGCCACCACGCCTCCTGCATATCGCCTTTTTTGCGGCTCATGAAGTCTTTGCGGCTCATGAAGCCCGGGCGCGCTCAGGCATCCAGCCAGACGTTCTGGAAGTCCATCTCGTAGGTCTGGTGCATCGAGTAGTTCTTCACCTTCTTGTTCATGTGGCAGTAGAGCTTCTGCCAGAAGGGCTGGATGATGACGCCGGAGTCCTGCAGGATCGCCTCGACATCCTTCATCACCTCCTTGCGCTTGGCGACGTCGATCTGTGACAGCGCCTCCTTGAGCTTGGCGTCGAACTCCGGATTGGAGTAGGCCGTCTCGTTCCAGGCCTCGCCCGAGCGGTAGCCGAGCGCCAGAACCTGGACACCGAGCGGGCGCATGTACCAGATGGTCATGGAATAGGGATATTTCGTCCAGTCGTTCCAGAAGGTCGAGCCAGGCAGCACGGTGCGCTTCACCTTGATGCCGGCATCGCGCAGCTGGCCGGCGATGGCGTCGCCGGTGTTCTTCTGCCATTCGTCCTCGACCGTGATCAGCTCATGCTCGAAGTCGGCCTGGCCGGCTTCCGCCATCAGCTTCTTGGCGCCGGCCGCGTCGCGCTCCTTCTTGGGCAGCGGATAATATTCGGGATGGATCGGGGCGACGTGATGGTTCTCGCCGACCGTGCCGCGGCCGTTGTAGCCGAGCTGCATGACCTGGCTGTTGTCGACCGCCATCTGCAGCGCGTTGCGCACCCGCTTGTCGTCATAGGGCTTATGCGTGACGTTGGTGCGGGCAACCAGCGTGGTCGCGGTCGCGACCTCCGACTTCACCAGGCCCATCTTGTCCAGCGGGTCGATATAGTCGGCCGGCGTTTCGAAATCGAGGTCGACCTCGCCCGAATCGAAGGCATTGAGCGTGGCGTTGAAGTCGGTGCCGTAGTCGATGAACTCCACCCCGTCGAGCGGCGCCTCGCCGCCCCACCATTTGCCGTTTTCGCGGCGCTTGACGACCGCCTTCTGGCCGACATCGTAGGAGACCAGCTCGAAGGCTCCGGTGCCGATCGGCTTCTTGATCGGGTCGGCGCCATCCTTGTCGAAGTCGCGATGCACGACCAGCGCCGGATAGTCGGTCAAGCCCGGGATGATGGCGATATCGGCTTCGACGAGCTTCAGCTTGACCGTGTGGTCGTCGACCTTGGTGATGGCGCCATCCTTGGCCTTGCCGGTCTTGGTGTCGATCAGCGCGCCGACGCGGGCGGCCATGGAATTGCCGGAAGCCGCCTTGTCGCACCAGCGGTTCAGATTGGCGACCACGTCGTCGGCGTTGAAGGCATCGCCATTGTTCCAGGTGACGCCCTTGCGCAGATGCAGCGTGTATTCGGTGGCGTCGTCATTGACGTCCCAGCTTTCGAGCAGAACCGGCTCGAAGGTGAACTGGTGGGTGTAGCGCACCAGCGGCTCCAGCCAGCAGCGGGTGACGTTCGCCATCTCGGTCCAGTCGTAAGTGCGCGGATCCTTCTGCGCCTTGACCGACATCGCGACATGCAGCGTGCCGCCCTTCTTCGGCTCGTCGGCCAGCGCCTTGGTCGGCGCGGCAAGGCCGAGCATGCCATAGGCGAAAGCCGTCGATGCGCCGAAGGCGCTGGCCAGCGCCAGGAATTCGCGCCGGTCGACACGGCCCGCGCGCGCCTCCTCGGCCATCGCTTGGATAGCGGCCGGGACCCGGTCACCATTGCTTCTGAAAAGTGTCATTCTCGTGCTCCCATTGATCTGGTCGGGTCTTCGCCCGGTTGGCTTCAACTAATGCTGCCTTCCATCAACTGACGCTGTCAGGCAGCTTTTCCTCGCGCCGCGCGATCAAATCCCTGAGACCTTCGGCAATGCCCTCGTCGAGCTTCGGCTCCTGGTAGTCGGCCAGCATGGCGCGCGCCTTTTCGCGGCCGCGCGTGTCATGGTCCTTGGCGCCTTCGGCGCTCCACTGCTCGAAGGAATTGAAGTCCATGATATTGGGCATGAAGAAGGCGCTCTCGAAATGCTCGAGCGTATGCTGCGTGCCGAGGAAATGCCCTTGCGGGCCGACCTCGCGGATCGCCGCCATCGCGTCCTTGAAATCGTCGAAGGACACGCCGCCGGCATATTTGTACCAGCCGACCAGCTGCTCGCAGTCGGTGGCGAATTTCGAATAGCCGCAGGTCAGCCCCGCTTCCAGCCAGCCGGCGGAATGCCAGATGTAGTTGGCGCCGGAAAGGATCGCGGCATGCATCAGCATGTTCGCCTCGTAACCCGCCTGCGCGTCGTTGAGCTTCGAGCCGACATGGAAGCCGGAGGTGCGCCAGGGCAGCTTATACTTCCTGGCCAGCGCTCCCATCAGATACATCATCTGGGCTGCCTCCGGCGTGCCGCCCATCGGCGCGCCGGTCTTCATGTCGACCGTCACCATGAACTGGCCGTAGAGCTGCGGCGAGCCGGGCCGGATGAGCTGGGTCAGCGCCACGCCGGCGAGCGCCTCGGCGTTGACCTGCGCCACCGCGCCGACGGCGGAGGCCGAGGTCGAGGCGCCGCACAGCGCGAAAGGCGCCAGGATGAGAGGCTGGTTGTGGCTCGCATAGACTCGCATGGCATCGATCATGGTGGCATCCCACACCAGCGGCGAATTGCAGTTGGTGATCGCAACCAGCACCGGATTGTCGCGCACGAACTCCTCGCCGAAGACGATGCCAGCCATCGCCATCGTGTCCTCGGCGCGCTCCTTCGACGTGACGATGCCCATGAACGGCTTGTCGGAATGTTTCAGCGCCGAATGAATGATGTGAAGGTGCCGCTTCGGCACCGCGATCTCCATCGGCTCGCAGATGACCGAGCTCGAGGAATGCAGCGCCGGCGCCATGTAGGCCATCTTGTGGAAATTGTTGAGGTCGGCCAGCGTGCCGTAGCGGCGCTTGTTGTCGAGGTCGCGGACATAGGGCGCGCCATACATCGGCACGAAGATCGAGTTCTTGCCGCCGACGCGCACCGTACGCTCCGGGTTGCGCGCGTGCAGTGTGAACTCCGGCGGAACCTTCGAGACCAGCTCCATCAACAGAGCGCGGTCGATGCGGACACGCGTTTGCCTGACATCGGCGCCGACCGCCTTCCAGAGCTCGATCGCGCCGTCGTCGCGGAATTCGCAGCCCACCTCCTCGAGGATCTTCAGCGATTCCTCATGGATCAGCTCCACCGCCTCGTCGGGCACGATCTCGTAGGCGGGGATCTTGCGCACAAGGGTGGGGAAGGACGCGACCGGCGCGCTTCTCAGCGCCTTGCGGCCGAGCCGGCCGCCGCCGCGGCGGTGGGTCTGTTCGGTCAGTTCAACGGCCGGTGCGTTCATGGAGGCTCCTTCTTCCCGCCCGACCAAGTTAGCGAGAGGAAATATGGATGTGATGCTGGAAAATCCTGATCTCTTGTATAAGCTGCGCTTATGCGAAACCTACGCCAGCTCCTGCCCTCCGCCGGCAGCCTCATCGTCTTCGAGGCCGCGGGCCGGCTGTCGAGCTTCACCGCCGCCGGGCGCGAGCTCGGCATGACGCAGGCGGCCGTCTCCTATGCGGTGCGCGGGCTGGAGGAGCAGCTTGGCGCCAAGCTCTTCCAGCGCCGCCACCGCCAGGTGCTTCTGACGGAAGCCGGCGAACGTTTCCATGCCGATGTTTCGCTGGGCCTCTCGCATATCCGCAAGTCGGCGGAAGACCTTCGCCTGCAGGCGACCGGCGGGCATGTGACCTTGGCCGCCTCGACCGCCTTCGGCTCCTTCTGGATGATGCCGCGCCTGCAGCAGTTCCGCGACGAATTGCCGGGCGTCGACCTGCGCATCCAGACCGCCGACCGCGACCTCGACATCATCGCCGAGGGGATTCCGCTGGGCGTGCGCGGCGGCGTGCCGCGCGACTGGCCGGATTATCACTCGCTGTCGCTCTCCGATGAAGAAATCTTCCCAGTCGCCGGCCCCAGCTATCTCGCCAGGTTCGGCAAGCCGAGGACGGTCGAGGAACTGGCCACGCACCGGCTGATCCATCTAGAAGAACCCTATCGCGAGGCCCCGACCTGGGACGAATGGTTCGCTTCGGCCGGAACCAGCCTGCGCAATGCCGAGCGCGGCCTGCGCATCAACGACTATGCGCTGGTGATCCAGGCGGTGATGGAAGGGCAAGGCATCTCGCTCGGCTGGCGCCATCTGGTCGAGCGCCTGGTGGCGTCAGGGCTCCTGGTGCCGGTGACCGATCATGTGATGCGGACCGGCATCGGCTTCCACGTCATCTGGCCGAAGAATCGCGATCTCAGCGACAATGCGCGCAAGGTCAGGGACTGGCTGGTGGCGCAGGCGTGAAAAAGTGGTTGTACCAGAAAATTCCCTCTATCAGAAATAGGCTTTCTTAGTTTAGTAGTTGCGTGCTGGATGGGGGGTAATGATGATCGCGAAACTTGGCGGCCATTTCGGCGTGGCTGTGTCTGGTCTGATCACGTTTGTGTTGGTTGTTCTGGCGGTAATAGTCGCCAACAACCTAACAGGCTTCAACGTTTTTTCGTTCAGTTTTTGGGTGGTCATTCCGGCTGGAGCAGTGTTGACAGGGGTGGCTGCAGCCTCTGGCTACTATTTCGGCAGCTTGTTTTTTCACACCCGACCCACATGGTTTCTTCTCGTCCAAATTCTCATTGTGACAGCTGCGGCGCAATTGGTCATCTACTATGGCGAATATCGCTCATTGGTCCTGGACGACGGCACTATGGCCTCTGACGCCATTGGTTTTTGGGATTATCTCGATACCTATCTAAGGTCGATGCATCTCAAGGCTGGACATGGCGGCCATACCGACAGTGGCGAGGTTGGCGACTTTGGCTACTGGTTAGCAGTGATCGATTTCATAGGCTTCATCCTGGGAGGATTTTTCGTCTTTTTCATGCTGCAAACCTATCCGACGTGCTGGAAATGCAGTCGATACCTCAGGAAAATAACCAAAACCGGCCAGATGTTTCCAGACCATGGGCAGTTCGCGAAATATTACGACACACTTTTTCAGCACCCTGTCGACAGCAGGCCCTTCGCGGATTTGATGAAAGGCAACCCGAAAGTCCGCAAACCCGCTTTGGGCACGGTCTTGGTAGGATCTGATCTTCTCGGCTGTGAGCACTGCAAGACAC
>NZ_RZSB01000398.1:0-5553 GCF_004023285.1 Mesorhizobium sp. M2A.F.Ca.ET.067.02.1.1 | reverse complement strand
GACGAAATATCGCCCGGCCTGATTGCAGTAGGAGCGCGTTGCCGCGCTCGCATGCACCATGATGCGGTGGTGCGGCGCCCGAGGCAGCCGATGGACGCCTGCCTCGACGTGCCGGGAAAGCATCGTGACGTCGGATGGGGCCGGAGCGAATTGCGGAAGCATGCTCTCTCGATTCATGGCAAAACCTGTTCAAGATTTGGCAATTCCGGCGCGATTTTCAACGCCGCAACCTTGTACTCCCTCCCCTCCTTCAAAACATGGAAGAGAGGTTGCCATGAGTTCATATGTTGTTGTCGGCGCGGGCCCGGTCGGACGCGAGACGGCTCGCCTTCTTGGCGAGGAAGGCCATGATGTCATCCTGACCAGCCGAAGCGTCGGCTCGAACGCTTTGCGCAATGTGCGCTCGATACAAGCCGACGCCACCGACGCCTCGGCGCTGTCGCGTGTCTGCCGAGGCGCCGACGCAGTGTTCATGTGCGCCATGGCCACTTATCATCGCTGGCCAACTGACTTTTTCTCCATACTCGACGGCACCGTGCGCGCGGCCGAAGCAGTCGGCGCCAGGCTCATCGTGCTTGGAAACCTCTACGGTTACGGCAAGAATGGCGAGAGCCCGCTGCGCTCCGACATGCCGCTTGATCCGAATTCGAAGAAGGGAACCGCCAGGACGATCATGTGGCAGCGGGCGGCCCGTGCCAGCGTGCCGGCGATCGAGATACGTTCCAGCGACTATCTCGGGCACGGCGCGATCAGCTACTTCTCGCTGATCGCCCTGCCCTCCATCATCGAGGACAAGCCTGTCGCCTTCATTGGCGACCTCGACGCCACTCATGCCTGGAGCTTCACCAAGGACGTCGCCAGGACGCTCGTCGCAGCCTCCCGCTACACGGGCGAATGGGGACGGGCGTTTCATGTCCCCTCCCAACACGCCTCCCCCAACGAGCTCATCCGCAAAACCGCGGCGATGCTCGGCCGGGATATTGCCGAGACGCACTCCTACTCCATCCCCGAGATGGAAGCGCTGGGCATGCATGAGCTGATCGAGATGACGTATCTCTTCGAGAGCCCCCTGCTGGTCGATTCCTCCGACGCGGAGACGCTTCTGGGCGTTAAGGCCAGCAGCCTCGAGGAGATGATCGCCGACACGCTACGTGATCACCTTTGAGCCTGCATCCCGCACAACTGAAAAAGCCCGCTCCTTGCGGAACGGGCTGAAGACGGCGGGCCGGACTGGAGGTCAGGCGGCCCGCAATTGTTCTTGTTCTATTCGAGATAGCCGGACGGATCGACCGGCGCCGAGTTCTTGCGCACTTCAAAGTGCAGCTTGGGCGAGTCGGTGGTGCCGCTCATGCCGGACAGCGCGATCTCCTGGCCGCGCTTGACCTTCTGGCCGCGCTGCACCTCGATCGAGCTTGCATGGCCGTAGACGGTGACCAGGCCGTTCTCGTGCCGCACCAGCACGGTGTTGCCGAACTCCTTGAGACCGTCGCCGGCATAGATGACGACGCCGTTCTCGGCCGCCTTGATCGGCGTTCCTTCCGGCACCGCGATGTCGACGCCGTCCTTGCCGGAGCCGAAGCTGGAGATCACGCGGCCGCGCACCGGCCAGCGCATCTTGCCGATGCCGGTCGCGTCGGGCGCCTCGGCATTGTCGTCCTCGGCCTGCTGGATGACCTTGGCATCCTTCTTCGGCGGCGTGTAGGAGGCGAGCGTCTCGGTGGTCTTCGCCGGCGGCGGCGTCGTCGCCGTCGTCACCGGATCGACCGCGGGCTTGGTGGTGGCCGCCGGCTTGGCAGCCGCCACGACGGTGCCGCCAGCCGGAACCTTGAGCGTCTGTCCGATCTTGAGCAAGCCGTCCTGCATGCCGTTGGCCTGCTTCAGCGTCGTGACGCTGACGCCCGTCTTCCTGGCGATCGACGACAGCGAGTCGCCCTGCTGGACAGTATAGGTGCCTCCGGCGCCGGCGGGCTTTGCCTCGGCAACCTGCGGCGCGGGCTTGGGGTTCTTGGAGCCCGTGGCCGCAGCCGACGCATCGACCTGAGCGGCCGCCTTGCCGTCCTTGACCTTCGGCTGCTGCGGCAGCACCGCGACCTTTTCCGGCGCGGGCTGCTTCGGCGTGTTCGCCGGCTTGCCTTCGGCAACCTTCGGCTCCGCCTTGCTCGAATAGGCATAAGCGGGGATGACGATCTTCTGGCCGGACCGGATGCCCTTCTTCGGATCGATGCCGTTGACCTTGGCTATAGCATCGGCCGGCACGTGGTAGTGCGCGGCCAGGCCTGAAAGCGTCTCGCCGTCCCGGACAACGATTTCGGTCGCATGTGGCGCAGCACTTGCGTTGCGGACCGCGTCAGGCTCGGCGGTCTTGAACGGTTTTGCCGGCGTGACCGTGCCGGTGGCCGTCCTGTCGAGATGCGGTGCCGGCGCAAGCGCCGGAGCCGGCGCGAGGGCGGGAGCCGTAGCGGTACGCATCGGCTTTGCCGTAGCCGGCGCCGAGGGCGGCGGCAATTGCTGGGTCGTGACCGGCTCGAGGCTGGAGCGGCTAACCGACTGGGTGTGCGTGCCATCGACCGGCGCAGGCGCGACCGTGTCGCCCGGATAGGGCTGGTCGACATTCTGCTTGTTGATGATGGCGCGCTGATTGTTGGTGGATGACGTGAAGACATCATCGACACCGTTGAAGCGCATCGACTGGGAACTGCACCCGGCCGCCGCGCCGGCAATCATCAGCACAGCGCAACCGCGCGCCAGATTGCGTCTGTTTGCTTTCAAGTGATTGAATTGCATCGCACTAACCCGCACAGACCCGGTACAAACTGGCCCTGATTAAAGCGCGTTAATGTTACTGCCGGGTTAACCCCTTAGAATCCGACGAAAATTTTCTTAAAACATTTCGGGCCGCTGGACGGGGCGGAGGTTCAGGTCAGCCCGAGTCGAGAATGGTGGTGTCCGAGAACCGGAGCGGAGCGTATTATCAGTACGTGAGCACCGGAAGCGCAGGAGACCGCCTTTCGCAGGCCGGGCTCACCTGAATATCGGCCCCGCCCCTAGATCACCGCGGCGACGCTGCGCAGGATCGGCTGCAGCCTGACCATGCCGATGTCCTCGCGCTCGAAGCGGCTGCCGACCTTGGTGAGCTTGGCCAGCACCTGCTCGCCCTCCTCCGGGCCGATTGGCGCGATGACGATGCCGCCGCTCGACAATTGGTCGAGCAGGAAGCGCGGCAGGCTGTCGAAGGCCGCCCAGGCGACGATGCGGTCGAACGGCCCTTCATTGGGCAGGCCGTTGGAACCGTCGGCCTGGCGGACGATGACGTTGCTGATGGCAAGCGCCTCGAAGCGCTGCTTGGCCTGCTCGGTGAGCGTCTTGTAGCGGTCGATGGTGATGACGCGCGCGGCAAGCCGCGACATGACCGCTGCCGTGTAGCCCGAGCCGGTGCCGATCTCGAGCACGCGGTTGCCCGGCTCGATGTGCAGCGCGGCAATCACGGCTGCCTGCAAATCGGCGCCCTCGATCGCCTCGCCGCATTCGATCGGCAGCATGCCGTCCGACCAGGCGATCGAATGGAACTGGGCCGCCAGGAAACCGCGCCGCGGCGTCGCCTCGAAGGCGGCGACCAGTGCCTTGGGCGCCGTGCCCCTGCCCCGCAGCCTGAGCAGGAAAGCGGCGAAACCTTCGCGGTCGTCGATGCCTGTGTTCATGCCAAAACCACGTTCATGCCAATGCCTTGTTCATGACAGCGCCTTGGTCAGCTGGTCGCGGAGTTCATGGGCGGTGAGGTCGAGCTGCAGTGGCGTCACCGACACCAGCCGGTTGCGCAGCGCGTAGAGGTCCGTGCCCTTCTTGCCTTCGACCGGCTCGCGGCCGAAGCGCAGCCAGTAGTAAGGCAGGCCGCGTCCGTCGCGCCGCTCATCGACCCAGAGGCTGTGCACCAGCTTGCCCTGCGAGGTGACGACGGTGCCCTCCACTTCGTCGGGAGCGCAGTTCGGAAAATTGACGTTGAGCAGCACGCCGTCCGGCAGCGGCGTTTCCACCAGTCGCTTCAACAGCGCCGGCGCCAGCGACTCGGTCGTCTCGTAAGGAACCACGCGATCCTCGCCGACATAGGAATAAGCCTGGCTGACCGCGATCGAGCGCACGCCGAGCAGCGCGCCTTCCATGGCGCCTGCAACGGTGCCGGAATAGGTGACATCATCAGCAATGTTGGCGCCGGAATTGACGCCGGACAGGATCAGGTCCGGCGGTCCGGGCAGGATCTTCTTCGTACCCATGATGACGCAGTCGGTCGGCGTGCCGCGCACCGCGTAATGTTTCTCGCCGATTTTGCGCAGCCGAAGCGGCTCCGAAATCGACAGCGAATGCGCGTAACCGGACTGGTCCTGCTCGGGCGCCACCACCCACACGTCGTCCGACAGCGTGCGGGCGATGCGTTCGAGCGACGCCAGCCCTTCGGCGTGGATGCCGTCATCGTTAGTCAGCAGTATGCGCATCAAGTCACTTCGCTTCGATCTTGGCGAGACCACCCATGTAAGGCCGCAGCACTTCAGGAATGGTTACGCTGCCATCCTCATTCTGGTAGTTTTCGATGACAGCTATGAGAGCGCGGCCGACGGCGGTACCCGAACCATTGAGCGTGTGAACGAAGCGGTTGCCCCTGCCGTCCTTGTCCTTGTAGCGGGCATCCATGCGCCGTGCCTGGAAGTCGCCGCAGACCGAGCAGGACGAGATTTCGCGATAGGCGTTCTGCCCCGGCAGCCAGACCTCGATGTCGTAGGTCTTGCGCGCGCCGAAACCCATATCGCCGGTGCAGAGCGTGACGGTGCGGAACGGCAGGCCGAGCCGCTTCAGCACCTCTTCGGCGCATTGCGTCATGCGCTCATGCTCGGCGATCGAGCTTTCCTGGTCGGTGATCGAGACCAACTCGACCTTGTAGAACTGATGCTGGCGCAGCATGCCGCGCGTGTCGCGGCCGGCCGAGCCCGCTTCCGAGCGGAAGCACGGCGTCAGCGCCGTGTAGCGCAGAGGCAGCTTTTCATGCGCGGTGATCTCCTCGCGCACGAGGTTGGTGAGCGGCACTTCCGCTGTGGGGATCAGGCCAAGCCGACCGTCGCCATGCGGCGTGAAGAACAGGTCTTCCTCGAATTTCGGCAGCTGGTTGGTGCCGAAAAGCACCTCGTCGCGCACCATCAGCGGCGGAATGACCTCTTCGTAGCCGTGCTCGGTCGTGTGCAGGTCGAGCATGAACTGGCCGATCGCGCGCTCCATGCGGGCCAATTGGCTTTTCAGCACGGTGAAGCGCGCGCCGGACAATTTCGCCGCCCGCTCGAAATCCATCATGCCGAGCGCTTCGCCGATCTCGAAATGCTCCTTCATCCAGTTCGGCCGCGTCGGCACCTCGCCGACGATGCGCTTGACGACATTGTCGTGCTCGTCCTTGCCGACCGGCACGTCCTCCAGCGGCACGTTGGGCAGCACCGCAAGCGCGTCGTTCAGCGCCTTGTCGAGCTCGCGCTCGCGCGCCTCGCCGTTCTGGATGAACGCCTTGATGTCGCTGAC
>NZ_RZSB01000397.1:0-5573 GCF_004023285.1 Mesorhizobium sp. M2A.F.Ca.ET.067.02.1.1 | reverse complement strand
GAATAGGGCTGACTCAGGTCACCTCGGCGCTGATTCCGAAGCCGCGCCCGTCAGCAGACCATGCGCCGGCGCCGGCCATGGCGAGCGCCAGGAAGCCGCCGGCAATGGCGATGTCCTTCATCAGCATCTGCTGGTGCAGGAAGGCGAGAGTGGCATCGTCGCCGCCCTGGCCGTAATGGCCGGTGAAGCCCGCGACGATGCAGAAGGCGGCAAGCAGAAGCGCTACGATCCGGGTCTGGAAACCGACGAGGATCAAGAGCCCTGCAATCAGTTCGAACAAGCCGGTGCCCCAGACCGCTAAAGTCGGCAACGGCAGGCCGAGCCCGGCGAAATAATTGATCGTGCCGGAGATGTGGGTGAGGGCCTGAAAGCCCGACGGCACGAATAGCGCGGCAAGAAGCAGCCGCGAGACCAGAAGCAACGCATTGCGAAACATTCCCACCTCCCGTGCCGGCCGGTCCGGCTGATGCCGGCTGCGGCGCAGTCTACGCCTGCAACGAAAAAGCGGCGCGGAAAATTCCGCGCCGCTTTCGAGTTTGGCTTGGGAGGAAAGAAGGATCAGCCGCGCTTGGCGTCGATCGAATAGGCGCCGGCGCCGGACGAGGCGAGCAGGAGGAAGCCGCCGGTGATGGCGAGGTTCTTTAGGAACTGGATCATCTGCATCTGGTCGGCCCAGCCGGTGTGAGCGACCAGCCCGGTCGCGATCGTGAAGATGGCGAGCACCCAGGCGACGATGCGGGTCTGGAAGCCGACGAGAATGGCAAGGCCGCCAAGCAACTCGATCAGGCCAACCAGGACGGCGGTTACGGTCGGCACCGGCAGGCCGAGAGCGCCGAAATAGCCGGCGGTGCCGGAAATGGCGGTGAGCTTGCCGAAGCCGGAAAGCAGGAAGATGACGGAAAGCAGTATGCGACCGAGCAGGATCGTGGTGGAGCTGTTGGATGCGGTGCCGTTGCCGGCGACTGAAGAGTTGATGGACATGGCGGTTCTCCAAACGGGTTGAATGACCCGTCAGATAAACGATGTAGACTGTTCACAAAAAGCCACCTATGCGGCGACACATTGTTCACAGGATATATGTTTTTGGAATTGGCGCCCGCGTGCGAAAATCATGTCGCGAGATTAGGCTAACCCGGTAAATTCTGCTGCCGCAAAACGGAACCCTCGGTCCGAAGTTTGCGAGCGCTGGCTTCGGAGATTGCCGGGACGCTCGTCACGTCGTCATCCACGAGCGGAGCAAGGAGCGAAGCGACGCGCGCAGACCATAGGATTCCATGCCGTGACCTCAAAGCAGCCGCAAGCGGTCGGGGATACTTCGCCCTGGAATGACATCGCGAGGCCGCAGCAGCCTGTAACAGCCTCGCTCCGCGTCGCGAAAACTACCCCGGATGCGTCATGTCCTCGGGGCGCACCAGCCGATCATAGTCAGCCTCGCTGACCAGTCCCGTCGCCAGGGCCTCCTCACGCAAGGTCGTGCCGTTCTTGTGCGCGGTCTTGGCGATCTTGGCGGCGTTGTCGTAGCCGATGGTGGGGGCAAGCGCCGTCACCAGCATCAGCGAGCGCTCCAGCGCGGCCTTGATATTGTCCTCGCGAGCCTCGATGCCGACAACGCAATTGTCGGTAAAGGAGACGGAGGCGTCGGCGAGCAGCTGCACCGACTGCAGGAAGTTGTAGGCCATCAGTGGGTTGTAGACATTGAGCTCGAAATGGCCTTGGCTGCCGGCGAAGGTGAGCGCCGCATTGTTGCCGAACACCTGCACGCAGACCTGCGTCAACGCCTCGCACTGGGTCGGGTTGACCTTGCCTGGCATGATCGACGAGCCCGGCTCGTTCTCCGGCAGCGACAGCTCGCCGAGGCCCGAACGCGGGCCGGAGCCGAGCAGGCGGATGTCGTTGGCGATCTTGAAGAGAGCCGCGGCCGCCGCGTTGATCGCGCCATGCGAGAACACCATGGAATCATGCGCCGCGAGCGCCTCGAACTTGTTCGGCGCGGTCACGAAGGCGATGCCGGTGATGGCGGCGATGCGGTCCGCCACCTTTTCCGCGAAGCCGACCGGCGCGTTGAGGCCGGTGCCGACGGCGGTGCCGCCTTGCGCCAGTTCCTGCAGGCCGGGCAACGTCTGCTCGATCCGCTTGATCGACGAAGCGACCTGCGCGGCATAGCCGGAAAATTCCTGGCCAAGGGTCAGCGGCGTGGCGTCCTGCGTGTGCGTGCGGCCGATCTTGATGATGTGGTTGAAGGCGCGCGCCTTGGCGTCGAGCGCCTTGTGCAGATGATGCAGGGCAGGGATCAGATGGTGGGCGACCCGCTCGGCGCAGGCGATGTGCATGGCCGTGGGATAGGTGTCGTTGGACGACTGGCTCATATTGACGTGGTCGTTGGGGTGCACCGGCTTCTTCGAGCCCATCACGCCGCCGAGCATCTCGATCGCCCGGTTGGAGATCACTTCGTTGGCGTTCATGTTGGACTGCGTGCCGGAGCCGGTCTGCCACACCACCAGCGGGAAATGCTCGTCGAGCTTGCCGTCGATCACTTCCTGCGCGGCGTCCACGATCGCCTTGCCGATAGCCGGATCGAGCCGCTTCATCTCCATGTTCACCTCTGCCGCGGCGCGCTTGACGATGCCGAGCGCGCGCACGATCGATGCCGGCTGCTTCTCCCAGCCGATCTTGAAATTGCCCAGAGAGCGCTGCGCCTGCGCGCCCCAATAGCGGTCGGCCGCCACTTCGATAGGGCCGAACGTATCGGTTTCGGTTCTGGTCTTTTCTGCGCTCACGGGAACTCTCCGGCCTGTCGATTTGGGCAAGGGCGTATCGCGTTGCACAAACGGCATCAAGCGGAGATTGCGGGCGAGCAAGATGCAAATCGGTTGAAGGCAAGGGTCACCCCAGCGGCGGCCCGACAATGTCGATGCCGTTCTCGGCGCACAGCCTGGTCAGCATCTCGATCGTCTGCGGCGTCGGCGTCGCCGCCGGCGGCAGGTCGGGCCGTTCAGCGGGGCGGCTTGCCTTGCGCACCATCGTCTCGAAATCCGGACCGCGCGTCACTGTGAGCGTATGCGCCCCTTCCGGAGACTCGACCCTGTAGGTGTGCGGCAGGCCTTTCGGCGCGAGCACGGTCTCGCCGGCGCCGGCGATCCGCCCGCGGCCGTCGATGACGAAGCGTATCCGCCCTTCAAGGATATGAAACACCTCGTCCTCGTTGCGGTGCACGTGCAGCGGCGCGGAATCGCCATAGGGCTGGCGGTGTTCGATAACGCAGATCCCATCCTCGCCGTCGGCCGAAGAGACCTGGATGGCGACAAGCGTGTTGTTGAACCAAAGGAGTTCCTTGCCTGCGATGCTGGTGTTGATCATTGTCATGATTGCTCTTTCTCGTTGGGCGCCGGCGAAACGGCTTCGACGGCGACTTAACCTGGACGGGTCGGCGACGGAAATCGAATGATCGTATGGGGCGGATCGATGCGATGAATTTGAATGCGCTCGACCTTAATCTGGTGAGGGTGCTCGACGCGCTTCTGCGCGAGAAGAGCGTGACGCGCGCCGGCGAGCAGATCGGCCTTAGCCAGCCAGCCGTCAGCGCGGCGCTCAACCGCCTGCGCCATGCGCTCAACGACCAGCTCTTCGTGCGCCGCGGCAACGACATGGTGCCGACGCCGCGCGCCGAGAGCCTGGCTGAGCCGGTGCGCGCGGCATTGCGCGAGATCGAGCGCGCCTTTCAGCCGGCAACCGATTTCGATCCGGCGAAGCTGGAACGGACCTTCACGCTTATGGGTGCCGATTTCTTCTCCATGCTCCTGATGCCGCCCTTTGCCGCTCGCATCGCAGGGGTGGCCCCAGGCGTATCGTTCCGCTTCCTCGACAGCGCCATTGGCGACGTCTCGAAGCTGCTGCAGGAGGATCGGATCGACCTTGCACTGGAGCGCCCGCTGGAGGTGGCGGAATGGGTTTCGAGCGTGGCGCTGTTCGGCTCCCCCTTCGCCATCATCGCCGCGAGGGACAATGCCGCGCTCTGCCAGGCGGGCATCGCGGAGGGCGAGGAGGTGCCGCTCGACTTTTTTTGCGCGCTGCCGCACGCGCTGCGCTCCATTGATGGCTCGATGTCGGGCTTCACCGACGATGCGCTGGGCAGGATCGGCCTCGCGCGCCGCGTCACGCTCGCTTTGCCGCACTTCCAGGCGGTGGCGCTGGCCGTGGCCGGTGGACCTTATCTGGCCGCCGTCCCGACGCAGTTCGCGGTGGCGGCGGCAAAAACCCTGCCGATCGGCATCTATCGGGCGCCGATCCCGATACAATCGCCGGCGGTCAGGATGTACTGGCACGCCCGTCGCGATGATGAGCCGCCGCATCGCTGGATTCGCGAGCAGATCCTCGACGAGGTGGGAAGGCTTGGGTTCAAGGACTGAGACCACCCATTGAGCCGTCAACCTCGCCCCCGCATATAGCCGACATCCACCCGGCGGCCTGTCGCTGGTCTGAACTTTATCCAGCCGAGGCCAGGCCAACGGGCGCTGGCTGGCGTAGCGCCAGTCGCCCCGCGACGAAGTTTTTGACCTGGCGCACCGCCTGTTCGCGCGTGATGCTGCCCGGCTGCAGGCCGAGCCTGAGCCACAGCCCGTCGATCAAGGCGGTGACGCCGAGCACGATCTCCTCGGCCAGTTGCGGCGAAGCGAGACCGCGCAGACCGGACAACAGGTTCGAGCGCATCCGCGCGTGGATCACCTTCTGGATGCGAGCCAGCTTCTCGTCGCGCGGCACCTCGGCGCAGAGCGACAGCCAGGCATGGCAGAGTGGCGGCAGGAACAGGTGCTCCTCGAAATTGCCCTCGATCACGGCGTCCAGCCGTTCCATCGGAGACCGCGCCCGCTGCAGTCTGGCGACGACGGCGTGACAGAGCACGGCGTTGGCCTCGCGCATGGCGTGCTCGAACAGCTCCTGCTTGTTGCGGAAATAGTGCAGCACGATGCCCTTCGAGGCGCCGGCCTGGGCCGCGACCTTTTCCAGCGTCGCGCCGGCGATGCCTTCGCGCTCCAGAACGGCGAACGCCGCCTGCCGCAACTCCTTGCGGCGTATGTCGCTGAGACGCGTCAGTTTCACCGGACCAATCCATGCATGGCGAATCCATGTTGACATCTTCGCCCGCTCAGATCAACGATTGACCAATTGGACAATAAATAGACCGGAAGGTCAAACGACGAGGAGAACCGGAATGTTGCGCGTGCTTGCGAATGGCGTTTGTGTTGCGGCGTTGATGCTGGCTTCCCAGGCGGCCCAGGCCGCCGAGGCCGAGAGCTGTAAAGCGGTCCGCATGGCCGAGCCCGGCTGGAATGATCTCGCCTTCACCACGGGCGTGGCCAAGGTCCTGCTGCAGGCGCTCGGCTACGAGCCTCAGAGCGAGGTGCTCGGCATCAACGTCATCTATGAGGGCATGAAGAACAAGGACCTCGACCTCTTCCTCGGCTACTGGGACCCGGCCATGGTCACCTATTACGAGCCCTACAAGAAGGGGGACGGCTCGATCGAGAATGTGCGGGTCAATCTGGTCGGCGCCAAATACACTTTCGCCGTGCCGA
>NZ_RZSB01000396.1:0-5576 GCF_004023285.1 Mesorhizobium sp. M2A.F.Ca.ET.067.02.1.1 | reverse complement strand
CGGATATGCTCGCCTGGTCGGCTATGACGAAAAGCTCAACCTGCAACCCGACATTCTCGAAAGTTTCGACGAGGCGGACGATCGCGTCTTCACTTTCAAGATACGGGAAGGACATAAATGGTCTAACGGCAGCCTGCTGACGCCGGAGGATTTTCGCTATTGCTGGGAAGATGTCTGGCTGAACGATGAGCTTACGCAAGGCGGGCTCCCCCCGACCCTGCTGGTGGAAGGCAAGCCGCCACGCTTCGAGATCGTCGATCCGTTGACGGTCCGCTATAGCTGGGATGCGCCTAATCCAGACTTCCTGCCCAAGCTCGCTGCCGCTTCGCCGCTATCGCTTGTTCTGCCGGCCACCTATCTCAAGCAGTTCCACAAGAAATACCAGGATCCATTCCGGCTTGCCGGCCTGATGGAGGAGAACAGGGCCAAGAAATGGACGCTCCTGCATATCCGCATGTCGCGCCAGTATCGCCCGGAGAACCCGGAACTGCCGACGCTCGATCCCTGGCAGAACCGGACCAAGCCGCCGGCCGAGCAGTTCGTCTTCGAGCGGAACCCGTTCTTTCATCGAATAGACGAGAATGGCCGGCAGCTGCCCTATGTTGACCGGGTGGTCATGAATGTCAGCTCATCGGCAATTATTTCCGCCAAGACCGGTGCCGGCGAGAGCGACCTGCAATGCATGGGAATCGACTTTGCCGATTACGCCTTCCTGAAGGACGCGGAGAAGCGCTACCCGGTGAAGATGCATCTGTGGAAACGCACACAGGGTTCGCGGCTGGCGCTCCTGCCCAACCTCAATTGTGCCGACCCGGTGTGGCGTGGCCTTCTCCGCGACGTGCGCGTGCGCCGCGCGCTTTCGCTCGCAGTGGATAGGCGCGAGATCAATTTGGCGGTGTTCTACGGATTGGCGCAGGAAAGTGCCGATACGGTCCTGCCGGAGAGCCCGCTCTACCGGCCGGAATTCGCGAAAGCCTGGGTTGCCCATGATCCCGACAAGGCCAATGCGCTGCTCGACGAGGTCGGGCTTAAGGCGCGCGACGATGACGGTCTGCGGATCCTCCCCGATGGACGCCCGGCGCAGGTCATCGTGGAAACGGCCGGCGAAAGCACGCTGGAAACGGACGCGCTCGAACTCATCACCGATCACTGGCGGCAGGTCGGCATCGCCCTGTTCGTCCGGACTTCGCAGCGAGACATCTTCCGCAGCCGCGCGCTAGGTGGCGAGATCATGATGTCGATTTGGTCGGGCATCGACAATGGTGTGCCGACCGCCGACATGAACCCGTCCCAGTTGGCCCCCACCATGGACGACCAGCTGCAATGGCCGCTCTGGGGTGCTCACTACCTGTCTCACGGCACGGTCGGCGAGGCGCCCGATCTTCCGCCTGTCGTCGAGTTGATGGCTTTGCTCAAGCGCTGGAACGTTTCGACCGAAGCCGCGGAGCGCGCCGAAATCTGGAATTCAATGCTGTCGATCTACACCGATCAGGTGTTTTCGATCGGCACGGTGAACGGAACGCATCAGCCGGTTCTGGCGTCCTCGAGGCTGCGCAATCTGCCTGACAAGGCGCTCTACGGCTACGATCCGACCGCCTATTTCGGTGTCTATATGATGGACACATTCTGGCTTGGAGAGTCCTGAGCGTGCTTCGATATATTGTCTGGCGCATTGCTGTGATGGTTCCAACGCTGCTGATCATATCGGCGCTGGTGTTCACGATCATCGAACTTCCCCCGGGCGACTATTTCGACAGCTATGTTGCAGAGCTTCGGGCTCAGGGCGAAGCAGTGGATTCCGATCGCATCCAGATGATGCGCAAGGAGTATGGTTTCGACAAGCCGCCGGTCATTCGCTACTTCTACTGGGTCGGCGGAATGCTGCACGGCGATTTCGGCTATTCCTTCGAATATGAGCTGCCGGTTCGCGATGTCATCGGTGACCGAATGTGGCTGACCATTTTGGTTTCCTTCGTCACGATCATCTTCACCTGGCTCATCGCCTTTCCGATCGGCATGTACTCAGCCACCCATCAATACAGCTGGGGCGACTACGGCCTGACTTTCTTCGGTCTTCTCGGCCTTGCCATTCCGAATTTCATGCTGGCGCTGATCCTGATGTATTTCGCCAACATCTGGTTCGGCACGTCCATCGGCCATCTCATGGACCCGCAATATCTCGGCGAGCCGATGAGCTGGGCCAAGGCGAAATCGATCCTCGCCCATCTCTGGATCCCGGTCTTGATCATCGGCACCGGTGGCACGGCAAGCATGATCCGGCGGCTACGCGCCAATCTGCTCGATGAGCTACACAAGCAATATGTCGTGACCGCGCGCGCCAAAGGCCTTCATCCCTTCAAGGCGCTGGTCAAATATCCGCTGCGCATGGCGCTCAATTTCTTCATTTCAGACATCGGCTCTATCCTGCCTGCCATCATTTCCGGCGCCGAAATCACGGCGATCGTGCTGTCTTTGGAAACGACCGGGCCGATGCTGATCAAGGCGCTGCAAAGCCAGGACATGTATCTGGCGGGGTCATTCCTGATGTTCCTCGCCTTCCTGACGGTCATCGGCGTCCTGATTTCCGACCTCGCGCTGGCGCTGCTTGATCCGCGAATTCGTTTGCAGGGCGGGAGCACCAAATGAATACGCAATCGCCGCTGCCCGCTCCGGGTGCTCCACTACAACACTACGTTTCCATTGCGCCCTTTGACCTGCAGTCGGTCGAGGCGATGACGCCTGAGCAGTCGAAGGTCTTCCAGGCGTCGCAGTTGCGGCTGATGTGGTGGAAATTCCGACGGCACCGGCTTGCCCTCATATCCGGCATATTCCTGGCAGCGCTTTATCTTGGGATACTGATCTGCGAGTTCCTGGCGCCCTACAATCTGCACACGCGCAACATGGACTACATCTATTCGCCGCCGCAGTGGGTGCATCTGTTCCACGACGGCCAGTTTGTCGGACCGTTCGTGTATGGCCGCCAGATGACGCTGGATATGGACACGCTCAAGCGGAACTATATGGACAAGCAGGATGATGTTCAGCGGATCCGTTTCTTCTGCAAGGGCGACAGTTACCTATTCTGGGGCCTGATCGAAGGTGACAGGCATCTTGTCTGCCCTGCCGAAAACGGCCAGCTCTTTCTGGCCGGCACCGACAGGCTGGGGCGCGACGTGCTCTCGCGCATCATCTACGGCGCACGCATTTCACTGACGATCGGCCTCGTAGGCATCGCTTTCAGCTTCGTCCTTGGCATCGTCATCGGGGGGCTGGCCGGCTATCATGGCGGTATGTTCGACCTGATCGTTCAACGAATTATCGAAGTTCTGCAATCGATTCCCAGCATTCCGTTATGGTTGGCTCTGGCGGCGATCATGCCGATAACCTGGAGTCCGATCCTGATCTATTTCGGCATTACCGTCATCCTCGGGCTGCTCCACTGGACCGGGCTGGCGCGGGCGGTGCGTTCAAAGCTTCTAGCCTTGCGTGAAGAGGATTACGTTCTGGCCGCGCAATTGATGGGCGCCAGCAGCAGCCGCATTATCCGCCGGCACCTCATTCCCGGCTTCATGTCACATCTGATCGCCACGGCGACGATCTCCATCCCCGGCATGATCCTGGGCGAGACGGCGCTGAGCTTCCTGGGGCTCGGTCTGCGGGCGCCGATAACCAGCTGGGGCATCCTGCTCACCGAGGCGCGCAGCGTGAGCGTGATCGCGTTCTATCCATGGCTGCTTTTGCCGATCCTCCCCGTCATTCTCGTCATCCTGGCGTTCAACTTCCTCGGTGACGGCCTGCGGGACGCTGCAGACCCCTACAAGTGACATCGTTACCCTGCTGTACGCCGGGCCGCCTTGTCCGCAGCCTGTTCGGTTGTTGCAGTGTTCATCGTTCGCCTCTATATGCCGCGAGGCTCGATCGGGGTTTAATACATCGCCCTCGGGTTTCACCCGCGAACCGTTCCGGTCCCGGGCATTGCCGATCTCTTGAGCTGGTTCAGGACACACAAACGCAAATGAGTCGCCTCGAGAGTTTCATCCGCAGGCTGACCGCGCAGCGCGACATTCTCGATCAAGTCTGCGCGCAGGTGGCGACCATCGAGGGCCCTGTCCTCGAGCTCGGCCTCGGCAATGGCCGGACGTTTCATCATCTGCGCGAGCGCCTGCCCGGACGCCGGATCGTGGCGTTCGACCGCGCACTGGCCGCCCACGCCAGCTCAATTCCCGAAGCTGAAAACCTCGTGCTCGGCGAAATACGCGAGACGGCGATCAGGTTCATTGGCATCGACGCCGCTCTTCTTCATGCCGACATCGGCACCGGCTATGAAGATCGCGACGCAGTGACCGCTACCTGGCTTCCCGACCTGACCGCGCGCCTGCTTCGCGTCGGCGGCATCGCCGTCAGCGGCACGCCGCTCGATCACCCGCACTTGGAACGCCTCCCGCCGCCGCCTTCGGTGCCCGCCGATCGTTATTTTATCTATAGGCGGGTGTGAGAGGTCGAGACGTCTTCAGGGGATCGTATAGACTGCTATCTCCCGCTCAATGCCGCGCAGCGAGACCTCGTGGGGCTCCGGCTTCAGCGCTTTGCTGCGCAACAGATCGGCGGTGAGATTGTCGTCGACCACCGCTCGGGTGGCGAAGATTGCCTGTGCGTTGGCAAGGTTCTGGACCCGCGAAGCAATGTTGACTGTCTGGCCGAAATAGTCCTGCCGCTCGTTCAAGGACACGGCGATGCAGGGGCCGGCATGGACACCGATCTTGAGCAGCAGATCCTCGCGCCCACTCTTGTCGTTGAGCGTGCGCATGGCATCGCGCATCCTGAGGGCCGCAGCAATCGCACGATCTGGCGTGGCGAAGGTCGCCATCACGGCATCGCCGATGGTCTTCACCACCGCGCCCGCCTCCGCCGCGACGATATCTTGCAGAACCTGAAAATGCTCCCGCACGAGATCGAAGGCCGAAAGGTCGCCCACACGCTCGTAGAGCGCGGTCGATCCACGCAGGTCGGTGAACAGGAAAGTCAGGCTGGTGATCTTCAGGCGCTGGTCGACGGCCAAAGTATCCGTGCGATAGAGATCGCGGAACGTCTGGTTGGTCAGCAGTCGCTTGGCGGTGAGAAAGGGTCGGCGTTTCCCCAGAAATTCATGCAGTTCATGGCCGGCGATGAAAACTGCCGGCAACACACGCGTGTCTGTCCTATTTTCCAGCGAAATGCGCAACGGGCCGGGTTGCATCTCCAGCGTCTGGCTCTGGACATGGTCGCGGTCGAAGACCAGAGAGAGGCTTCGGCGCTCCTTTGTCGGTTCGCCCTTCACGTCGATGAACTGCGCTGAATGGGTGACCGGCTCGAAGACAATGATGAATTCGGACGGAAGCTGTATCGGAAGAACCGCCTTCTCACCGGGCGCAAGCTCGATGTCCTCCAGCGAGAACTCTTCCATCTTTTGCGCGAAACCCTCCTCCGGCACGTCGACGCCGGACGCCCAGTAGATCTGGCGGAAATATTCCACCGCAGGAAGTTGGTGTGGATTGTGGGCGGCAATCCTGCGTGTGCGGGGACTGACGGTGAATGTC
>NZ_RZSB01000395.1:0-5585 GCF_004023285.1 Mesorhizobium sp. M2A.F.Ca.ET.067.02.1.1 | reverse complement strand
GAAGTTCGCTGGCATCCAGGCCTATGTGACAGCGGCAGCGGCAGCTCAGAACGCGCAGGCTGCGCTCGACGCTGCTAATGCCCAGCTGACCACCGACCAGAACAAGCTCGCCGATCTCACCCAGCAGCTCGCCGATCTCAACGCGACTGACACGACGGGCTTCACGCCCGAACAGCAGGCGGCTCTCGATGCGCAGATCACCGATGTGCAGTCGCAGATCGATGCCCAGAACGCGGCGATCACCGCTGACACCCAGGCGGTCGCGGATGCCCAAACCGCGGTTACCAATACACCCGCCCCGGACGACGCGACGTTGGACGCCGCCCTGCAAGACATGGCCAACAAGCCGGTCGACCAGGAAGTGACGGACTGGGCCAAGGGCGTGCTTGCCGACAAGATCGACCAGGCCGCCGCAGCGACGACGACGCCGTAAGTCCAAACGAACCGACCAGAGGGTGGACGAAACGCCGCCGGGCCTCGCCCGGCGGCTTTTTTGTCCGCACCGCCTCGGCGTGAAGCCGTCGGCGCGCCAGGCCGGGCCTATTTCGGCGGCGCGTCAGACCTCAGTCGTCTTGCCTTCGGCGACGCACGGCGCCTATGTCATCGTTGCGCTCCCTGTTCTTGCCCCTCCATGGCGCATGGTTCGGGCTCCGCTCCCCCCAGCGGAACCGAGCCCAGATATGGGGAGTTCAGGAGACGACAGTCGATTCCCCCGGGATGTAGCTGCTCCTTCATCGAGCCCGCCACTGGTTCAGGCACCAGTCGGCGGGCTTTTGATGCCGGCCGGAGCAGTCCGGCCGAGGGCAGTTCCGGGAAATGTGAACGCTCGGCCCGGCGGTTTCGCCGCAACCTTCAGCCTTGTCCGATCGAACGGATCCAACGTTTCGCCTTTTCCCTGAAACGGTGAAACGCTCTAATCGGCGTGATCGAGCAGGCGGGTGGCGTCCGGGCGGTCCCGGCCTTGTTTGCTCCCGGCGTGGTCGATGCCCTCGACCGTGATGGCGAACGTCCCGTTCTCGGTCCTGCCGATGAAGCCCTTCGCCTTGAGGTACCACAGGTGGAATTCGAGGTGCTCGCGCGGGCAGCCCGACAGGCGTTCGAGCTCGTCGTCGCCGATGCCCGGATTGTTGACGTCGCGCCGGCGCCGCACATAGAGAAGCGACAGCAAATTGGCCTGGATGACGGCATCCCTGTCCATGCCGCCGCCGTCGCGCGCGCCATCCGTGAGTTCGTGGCGAAGGCCCAGATGCTCGCGGTAGAGGATGTCGTACTGGGCCCGCTTGACTGGATCCCGCAGCGTATTGTGGGCCTCGACGAT
The DNA here is from genome assembly GCF_004023285.1 of Mesorhizobium sp. M2A.F.Ca.ET.067.02.1.1. Lineage (NCBI taxonomy): Bacteria > Pseudomonadati > Pseudomonadota > Alphaproteobacteria > Hyphomicrobiales > Phyllobacteriaceae > Mesorhizobium > Mesorhizobium sp. M2A.F.Ca.ET.067.02.1.1. The sequence continues at coordinate 4,267 of NZ_RZSB01000395.1, read as the reverse complement.
CTCGCTGAAGCGCGATTCATTCCCTGTTTCCCGATTATCGGGATGATAGCGCATAGCAAAATAGCGGAAAATCCGCTCGATTGTCTCAGAATTGGCGTTCGGGCTTATTTCCAGAACTTCGTAGTAGTCAGTGAACATGTAATCGTGCTTCCGAAATTACGGAAACCACTCCCCGAATCCGAGCATTGCCCAAATGCCGCGCGCTTGCAAGGCGCCATCGGGCCGGTTCCGAACGGGCGCAAATGCCCGCCGCAACTGCGCGAACTCGAGCGGATTCGGGACGCTGAAGCGCATGCTGTTCGCACGCCTGCCAGCGGGGAAGGGATGTCCTGGTCGGCGCACAGGTTCGCGGGCGCCCGATCGGCGAAAGGCCTGCTCTGCTGTGCGGATTCGAAGCTTGCGGGACTGATCGGCGATCGCGGTGGAATAAATCCCGCACTCCGCTACGTTAGGCATGTCTGAAATTCAGGTGGTAACCTGGATGGGAGCCGATCTCAAGCCCGGCTCCCTTTTTGGCTCTCCTCGAAAGAAGCGAGCCATTTTTTCGCGAAGCCGCCTCGCGGGGCTTTCGTCCGACGACTTCACCGACCTAAAGCGCGTCGCGATCCTTTGGCTTTGCTCATGCGCGTCAGATCTTTGGTTTACGCATGTCTTTATCCCCAAACAGGTTCCCACTTTCGGGAGACATGCTTTAGGTGCGCCATGGCTAATATGGCTGGCTAGATATAGACTTCACAGAGTCGGGTCCACAGAGGCATTGGGAGGGACAACAGAAATGCCACGGGTATCGGAACTCTTCTTCAAGACGGCCATCGTCTTTCTCATCCTGGGCATCGGCGCCGGGCTGCAGATGGCGATTTCGGGCGATCACGGCGCCTTCCCGGCGCATGCCCACATCAACCTTCTAGGCTGGGTCACCAGCGCCATCTTCGGTGGCTATTATGCGCTCAACCCGGCCAAGGCCGAGCGCCGCATCGCCATGATCCATTACGGCCTCTATACGGCCGGCATCGTGATCATGCTGCCGGCGCTCTACTGGATGCTGGCGGCAGGCCATCCGGAGATCGAACCGGTCGTGGCGATAGGCTCGCTGATCGTCGCCGCTGCGGTGCTGGTCTTTGGCTTCGTCGTCTTCTCGTCGTCGGAGACGGTGCGCTCGGCCTCACCAGCCGCGGCACGCTAGCTTGCGCGCGAGCAGGGGCTTCGGCCTGGACGGGCTGGAGCCTCCAACCAAAGAGCACGGCAAGACGGCCGTTTTGCATCGCGCCGAATAACCTTTGTTGCGGACGGGCGCTGGCGACAATGCCAAACTGATCGCGCCTCGGAAGCATAACGCGGGGCTGGCCCGGGCTCGCTGCTGCGCTCGAACAGAGGCGTGCAATGTGTCGGGCGAAACGGATTGCCGCCGGCTTCCGGGGAAGCGACTGGCCGGCCATTCGCGAGCAGGCTACGGCCGGCTAAGGCAACAGCTTCGGAAACAGCAGCGAGATGAGAGCGTGGATGATGCCGTCCCGCTCGAACGGGCCAGGCAATTTGGCGGGCGAGACGGCGCCGTCGCTCGACTTGGCCTCGTCGGTCACGCGGGCCTCGCCATGCACCAGCCACAGCACCGCCGCGAAGTAGCCGGCCTGCAGAATAACCGCGGCAAGGACCGTCCAGCCCAATGCCGCCCAGACCGATCCGGTGGACGCGAATGTCCAGCCAAGGACCACCAGAAGCGTCGCCGCCATTCCCACAAGAAACTGCGGAAAATACATTTGCCCAACCGAGCGCCGCGACCATGTCCAGTCGTCGACGATCTCGCCCATGTCTCTACACGTCATGACCCTTGCACCTTTTCCGGGTGGACCGCAAGCTTGAACAATCTGCCCGGCGGCCTTGTCGCACCATTGTCCGCTCCGACAGGGACCAAGGTAGCAGGACTTCCTTGTAGCAACCGGCAATTGCGCCGGATCGTTCCATGGGCCCCGGCATTCAAGCAACGTCTCATGGAATGCGTCGGCCGCGCGAGCTGTTTTCCGGGCTGCGGCGGCACTCGGACGACAAAGGCCTGCACCGGCGGGCCTTTCTCTCGTGATGCTGTTCTTGTCAGGTCAGGATAAGGACGATCTTGTAAGTGTCCGGGTCGACAATGACGATGCGTCCGTCGGCCAGCACGAAATACTCGTAGTACTCATAGGCAGGCACGATCTTGACGATGCGGGCCGGCAGGCGGTGCAGCCGCACCTTATGCCGCGGCACCTCGATGCCCACCGAAATGTCGAAGCTGACGTCGCGAACCGGTTCCACCTTGGTCTCGTGGATGATCTGGGTGACCTGCGTCCTCTGCTCGACCGTCACATTGTTGATCGAGGCCGTCTTGTTCTGGTCGGTCTCGACGTTGGTGTTGCCCTGGGCGTTCTGCTCGGTCTTGGTACCGGTGCTGGTCTGAGCGTTCTGGTCGGTGGTGCCGGCCTTGCCCTGGGCCTGCTGCTTCTTCTTCAACTGTGTGTTGTCCTGGGCATTCTGGTCAGTCTTCGTGCCGGTGTTAGTCTGAGCGTTTTTCTCGGTCTGCATCTTGGTGTTGCCGCCTTGAGCGTTCTGCTCGGTGGTGGCGCCGGCCTTGCCCTGGGCCTGCTGCTTCTTCTTGAGCTGGGTGTTGTCCTCGGCGTTCTGGTCGGTCTTGGCGCCGGCCTGGCCCTGGGCCTGCTCATCGGTCTTCATCTTGGCCTTGCCCTGGGCGTTCATTTCGGGTTTCGATTTCGTCTCGCCCTGTGCCTGCCCGCCTGCCTTGCCGCCGGTCTTGCAGTCTGCCTGGCCCGAGGCGCAGTTGGCATCGCCGCTGGGCTGCACGGATTCGGTCTGCGCCATCGCGGCGCCGCAACCGACGCCGAGTGCGATCATGCTTGTGATCAGCAGATGTTTCATGGGATTTCTCCTCGGAAATAGTCGGTCCCTTCGGATTGGGTAACCCGGGCCGAAATGCATTGTTCCGAAACAGCCGCGCCGCGCCGTGACGTTTCGCGGAGAACGCCGGCGGCGTTTTTTTGCCGGAACAAGGCTTGCCAGATGGCGTTACGCACAGTGCCTATCGGCTGTGAGATCGCAGGCGCAGCGTGAGAGGCAATCGATCCATGCCAAGGAGAAGATCATGAAAATGCACCTCACAACCGCTGCCGCGGGCCTGCTTCTTCTGACCGGTATCGGCGCCGCCGCCGCTCAGGACGTCATCATCCAGCCCGAACAGGAAACAGTCATCCGCGAATATGTGCACAAGCAGCCGCTGGCTTCGGTGAAGGTTCCGGGCGTCGAGTTGAACATCGGCAGCACGGTTCCCGATACGGTCGAGCTGCACGAAGTGCCGAACGTCCAATACCGTTACGTGGTCGTCGACAATCGGACGGTGATCGTCGATCCCGGCACGCGCAAGATCGTCCAGGTGCTCGAATAACCGCTAGCGTACCGAAGTTGAATGACCCGCCGCCGGCTTGGGCGGCGGGCCACCAACCGAGTATTATTTTGTTACCATGTGCTAACGGAACCTTCCCCTCGCGTTCGAGTTAGCGGCTCTGGATCTCAGCTGTCTCATCAGCAACACAAATGCATGGCAGCATAAATTCGGGCGGCGGCGAACAGATACGGGCGGGCCGAGGAGGAGTTTTACGAACATGTCGAAACGAGAAATCGGAACATCCCGTTCGCTCGGGATGCGCGTCGCCGATCTCAAAGCCAGGATGCGGGACGCCCGGATCACCGAGCACGAGATGAAGACCTTCCAGAAGGTCGCGGCCATCATGGGGGGCGGCGAGGGCTCCCTACGCATCGAAGCGGACGACCTGATCGCCGCGTCCTTCGTCACCGAGGCGCTGGGCGAGTCGACGGCGACCTGACAGCGGCCACCAGCCGAAGAGCCCCATCGATCCAGTCGACCGCAGCCCCGGCGGCGGTCCGCAGGGCAAACGGACGCCAGACGGCTCCACTTGGCGGGGGATCTCGTCGGCCAGCTCCTGAAACCTGCAGGGCAAGCCCAACGCGCAGCGGCCCCAATGCGCACCGGCTCTGTCAGTGCGCCGGCCGCTGCAGCGCCCGGCTCTCGCGTGCCCGGTTGCGCCTGATCTTGGCCTCGCGCAGCACCGCGACCGGATCGGCCCCGGTCCACTCGATCCCCGCCTTCCTCGCGAAGATCAGGAACGCCTGGCGCGCCTTGTCGAGATCGATCTCGCCGGCCCGCGCCGCCTCGCAGGCGCGCAGCGCCCTTGCGTGGCTTTCGCCCCGCGAAGCCGCCGGC
>NZ_RZSB01000394.1:0-5604 GCF_004023285.1 Mesorhizobium sp. M2A.F.Ca.ET.067.02.1.1 | reverse complement strand
CCCCGGAGCCGCCCGACGCGGCGGAGGAGACGGACAAGCCCACCGATGTGCAACCCCTGACTGACCCGGCGCCGGAGCCGGTGGCGGAAGAGCCGGTCGCCGAACCGCCGGTCGAAAACGAGGCGGCACAAGAGGCCGAACCGGCCGAGCGGATGGCGGCGCTGAGCGAGCAGCCGCCGCTGGAAGAAGTCGTGCCGGATCCCGTCGAGGCGATCAACCCCGATGTCGTCGTGCCTTTGCCGGAGAAGCGGCCGGTCGAGGCGGACGAAAAACCGGTAAAGCCCGTCGAAACGAAAAAGGCGGAGAAAAAGCCCGTCGAAAAGCCGAAGTCGCGGCCGAAAAAAGAAAAAGCATCCGCTCCCAGGACGTCGATGACGGCGAGCATCGACGCTAAGGCGGCCGCGCCCAAATCAACCGGGAGCAACTCCAAGCCTGGCGACGACTCAAAATGGAAGTCCCGGCTGTATACCTGGCTAGGAAGGCATACGCGCTATCCGAGCGCGGCGCGCCTCAGGCGCGCGAAGGGCACCGCGAATGTGGTTTTCACGGTAGCTGCCTCCGGGCAAGTGACATCCGTACGATTGGCGCGATCCTCAGGCGACGCCGATCTAGACCGGGCCGCGCTCAAAACTCTCCAGGGCGCTACCGTACCTGCGCCGCCAGCTGAGAAGGCCGGCACGAGCGTTATCGCGCCTTTGTATTTCTTCCTGGAAGATTGAAGACGGCTCCGACCGCTTCGGAGCGATTGACGGAAGCGCTCAGCTTTGTCCTCAATGCGCCAAGAACAGTCTCGATTGAAAGCCTATGACAGCACTGACCCGCCGCGCCCTTCTCAAGACCACAGTTGCCGCCGGACTCGCCGGGATCGGCGCCGCGACCGTCGGCAGATTGGCCGGTTGGGCGGCGGCGAAGCCCGAACTGCTGATCCTGAAGACCACCAGCATCGAGGCGCGGCTGATGGACGGTGCGCCGACGCAGAATGTTCTGACCTATGGCGAGGCAGGCCCGCCGCCGGTCGTCAGGATGCGGAAAGGCGAACCGTTTGCCGCGCGGCTGATCAACGGCATCGATGATCCGACGACCATCCACTGGCACGGTATCCGCGTTCCCAACAAGATGGACGGCGTGCCGTTCCTGATCCAGCCCTATGTCTATCAGGGCGACCATTTCGACTATGCCTTCACCCCGCCCGACGCCGGCACCTTCTGGTACCACCCGCATTGCAACACGCTGATCCAGATGGGTCACGGGTTGACCGGCGTGATCGTGGTCGAGAACCCGAAGGACCCCGCCTTCGACGCCGAAATGGTGATCAACCTGCGCGACTGGCGGCTCGGCGACGATGGCCAGTTCATCGAGGCGTTCCGGCCGCGCGACGCCGCAAAGGCCGGCACCTTCGGCACGGTGCGCACCGCCAATTGGCTCGAACAGCCGCAATTCGATGCGCCGGCCGGCGGACTGGTGCGGCTGCGCGCCGCCATCACCGACGTCACCCGTATCTATGCCTTCCGCGTCGACGGCGCCGAGGCGGCGGTGATCGCGCTCGACGGCAACCCGGTGCCGCAGCGGTTTACGCCGGACGCCTTGCAGATTGGACCCGGCCAGCGGCTGGAGCTTGCCATCCGTATGCCCGACGAGGAAGGCGCGATCGTCAGCCTGCGCGACGTCCGGGGCACCAAGCCGAAAATCGTGGCGACGCTGCGTTCCGTCGGCAAATCGCTCAAGCACGATCTGCGCGATCTCGGCCCGCTGGAAGTCAATCCGGTGGCGGAGGTGGACCTTTCCAGCGCCAGGCGCATTCCGCTGGCGCTGAGCGCCACGGCGGAAAACGTTTCGGCCGACAGCATCTGCGGTTCGCTCGGTTACAGTTTCTGGGCGATCAACAAGGTGCCGTGGCCGGGCGACACGCCCGACCCGACCGCGCCGCTAGCCGAGCTGAAGCTCGGCAAGAGCTATATCATCGACATGGAGAACCTGACGCCGCACGCGCACCCGATCCATTTGCACGGCATGAGCTTCAAGGTGCTGTCGTCCTCGACCAGGCCAGTGCAGCCGCTCGTCTCCGACACCTATCTCATCCAGCCCGACGAGAAGGTGCAGCTGGGATTCGTCGCCGACAATCCCGGCGACTGGCTGCTGCATTGCCACATCATCGAGCATCAGAAGACAGGCATGACGAGTTATTTTCGGGTGGTGTGAGCGCATTGGTGCACTAATGCATGTCGCCCAGAAGTGCGCAGCGGTTCTGGGACAACGACATCATCAAAACAACGACTTAAAGCGCGTCGCCCGAATCCGTTTCAGCGCGACGCGCTTTAAAGCAATTCCGGGAAAAGTGTGAGCGGTTTTCCGTCCGGAATAGCGTAAAAACAAAGAGATAACGCGGTTCGCCGTTTCCGCGAAACGGTGAACCGCTCTAACGCGCGGCATTTCCGCGCCTGTCTCGGGTTGACGCGTTTGGCCGAATGCCTAGGTAGGCAGGAGGGCGCTGGGGCGGCACGCAACTCCAACCGACGGCATGACATCCTTGCGTATTCGAAAACTTGCCTTTGTTGCGGCAGGCATCTCCATCCTGTCGTCCTGCGTCATCCCGGACGATACATCCAGCATCGCCAAGGTCGACCCCACCACGGCCGCCGCCCGCAAGGAGATGGTCGGTCTCAGCGAGGCCGATGTCCGCATGTGCGCCGGCTTTCCGACCGCGACGGCCGATACGGGACCATCCGGCCAGATTTGGACCTATCAACGCACCGTGCAGCGCGGCAACCTCAGCATCGCGGTGCCGACCATGGCCGTGGGCGCGATTCCCGCGGTCGGCGGGTCAGTCAATGTCGCCCCCGGCGGCTACTGCAACACACAGATCCGCATGGTCGGCGGCCATGTCGCCGAGGTCTCCTATGCCGGCGACAACAATCTGCCGAACAGCGTCGATGCGCTCTGCGTCAGCACGGTGGACGCCTGTGTGGCCTATGCGCGCCAACGCAATCACAAGGCGAGGGCAGTTTCCAGGTGAGTGGAGCGAGGCCGGTCCGAGACTCCGCTTGTGTCAGCGTTCTCCAGGGTGAATGGCGCCGGGGAGGCGTTAGGCGAAACATGCCGGCCCCGGGTCCCGTGGACCAGTCCGGGATTCGTCCGGCGCCAAGCCCTTGGTTCGGCAGGATTCAGTCGGGCGCCGGAAGCATGTATGCTCGACGATACTGATTCTTCCGATCATTTTTGGCTGGTCGATGTGAGAAAAATCGTCGCCGCACTCAGCGTAGCCGTCGTTCTTGTCGTCGGGCTGCTTTTCCTTCTGCCCGCGCTGGTTTCGACCGACTGGGTTCGTGCTGAACTAGGCCGGCGATTGTCGTCCGCGACCGGAATGACCATTCGGCTGGACGGGCCTGTCAGGCTGTCGCTGCTGCCCAGGCTGGCGGTGGTCGCGGATGATATTTCGCTCTCGACCGGCACGGGCGACATCGCGATATCCGCTCCGCGCTTCTCGACGTCGATAACGCTGTCGTCGCTATGGTCGAAAAAGCTCGAGATTCAGTCGGTTGCGCTGGCGGATCCGACAATCGCGCTCGAGGCTTCGGCGAGCGCGGAGCCAGCTCCCGAGCCGAAGGATGTTCAGGCTGATCCCTTCGCGGCGATTGTCGATACGCTCGAGCGGCTGTCGATCAACCGGCTGACCATAACGAACGGCACCCTCACCTCAGGCGCATCGACAGGGAACGCCGCCAAGGTGACGGCGATCGACGCCGACCTCAGGGTTCCGGACCTCGACCGGGAGGTCTCGTTTTCATTGGCCGGCACCAGCAACGGCCGTCGCGTCGACATAAGCGGGAGCCTTTCCGCCTTTAGGCCGATTCTGAAACGGCTGCCGGCCCAAATCGCCGTCGAGGCGCGGCTCGATCCGGCGCCGGTTGCCAAATTCTCTGCCTTGCAGGCGAGCGGCGAGATCCAGCTCAACGGCAATGGCAGCTATCAGATCAAGGGCGGGAAGTTCGAGATCGGCGACCAGAGCTTCCAGATGGACGCGCTCTTTCAGCCCGGGCCGCGGCATCGCTTCTTCGCCGACCTGGCGGCCAAGCGCGTCGATATCGACGCCTTGAGCGATCTCGGAAACGGCGGTTCCAGCGCGGGCAAAGCTTCGGCCGGCTCCGGAGAGCCTGATCTTGCCATGCTGGCCGCTTTCGACGCCGACATCAGCGTGACAATCGATGAGTTGCTCAGCGGCAAGATACGGGCTTCCGATGTCCAGCTCGCCGCGACATTGCGCGACGGGCATCTCGAGGCAAAGCTGGAGCATTTCGGCCTCGACGCGGGAAGCCTCACGGCGAACGCCTCGACGAATGTCGCTGAAACGCCTCCGACCATACGGGGCAATGTTGCGAGCTCGGGGCTGGACATCGGCTCGATAGCGAAGCTGGCCGGACAAGCCGTGCCGCTGTCCGGCAAGCTTACGGCCGATATGGGATTCGCTTTTCGTGGGCTTGCCGCGCAACGCATCCACAGCAGCCTCAATCTGCAGGGAACGGTCGGGATACGCGAAGGCAAGCTTCCGCTTGCGGCGCTTGCCGATGCCCAGGACCGGACCGCCAACGACATCACCGGGCTCACTCTTGACGCGAAGGTTCGCGACATCGGCAAGCCGGTCGATGTGACAGGCAAGCTCGCCTGGCGGGGGCAGGCTGTTGCGTTCAAGTCCCAGGTCGCGCCCGCATCCTTTCTGGCCGGTGGCTCCGTCGCCGATGCGTCCGGGCCGATCAGCCTTTCGGTCTCCTCCAAATATCTCGAAGGCAGCATAAGCGGCACTGTCGGGGGTGGCGGCACGGTCAAGGGCCAGGTCTCGGCCACATCGCCCTCGTTCGACAGGCTGATGCAATGGCTGGGACAGGGCGCGTCCGGCAGTCTGCAGGACTTTGCCTTCAAGGGCGATGTCGACGCTAGCCAAACGCAATTCTCCTTCCAGAAGGCCACCATCGCTTTGAACGGCGTCAAGGCGTCCGGGCAAGGCTCGGTGAAGCTGGGAGAGCCTTTCACGATCCGGACGTCGCTCAGTTTCGCGAAACTCGACCTTGCAGCGCTCGCTGGCGGCGGTGCCGCAGCCGGCGGCAAGCAGAAACCGGGCGTGGCAACCGACGCGCCGGTCGATCTCTCCTTCCTCAAGGGTATCGATGCCAAAGTGGATATCCGGGCCGACAAGCTCGGCTATGGCAAGGTCTTCGCCGGGCCGGTGGCGACCAGCCTGACGGTGACGGATGGGAAGGCTCACCTGAACCTGCCGCAAAGCCCCTTCTATGGCGGTACGATCGCGGCCGAAATGACCGCCGACGGCTCCGGCAACGCCGCTTTCCTGGACCTCAACACCGCAATCACCGGCGCGGCCGCGGCGCCCTTGCTGCGTGATGCGGCTGATTTCGACCGCATCGAAGGAACGCTTGATGCGACGGTCGCGATTTCAGGCGCGGGAAAGACCACCAAGTCGCTTGCTCGCTCGCTCGGCGGCAAGGCGGCGGCAAAATTCAGCGATGGCGCCTTCCGCGGCATCGACATAGCGGAGGTCTACAACAATTTGGTCGGGCTGCTCGCCGGCGGCTTCAAGCAGGATCAGGCCAAGAA
>NZ_RZSB01000393.1:0-5607 GCF_004023285.1 Mesorhizobium sp. M2A.F.Ca.ET.067.02.1.1 | reverse complement strand
GTGCAGATCTCGAGTTCGCGTGTCGCTGTTCCGGAGCGCCGCTTTCGCCTGAAGCAGACATGCCGGTCGCCAGCACCGCCGCGAGATCTTCGGCCATTTCGGGCCGGGCAAGCAGCAAGGGAGCGAAGCTTTTCTGGTCAATTTCGTAGACCACGACATGTGTCAACGCTCGCAATGTCGACGTCTCGCCGATGCCGGCCAGCAGCCCTGTCTCACCGAAGAAGTCGCCGGGCGCGAGGCGACCGATATCCTGCATGCGGGCATCGCCCTCGCCCAGTTGCCGGGCGACGATACCGGCTCGAACGATCATGAGCGACGGCAGCATCTCTCCCTGTCGTGCGATGATGTCGCCCTTTCGGTAGGTGCGAACCGAGGTCGTCGCGGCAAGGGCCTCCTGCTCGTCGTTCGTCAGCGCCGAAAAAATCGGTATGGCCCTTATAAGGTCAATCGGGGTGACGCTTGGCGGCCTCGCCGTCTCTTCAGTCGGCAGGTTGCTCACGGCGATCGACGAGGGAGGTGCCGCAAGCAGCAGGCCTGTGGACTTGACGTGGCGGTAGACGAGATCGAAGACTTCATTCCGCGCGGCTATTCGTCGGCCAAAATTCTCGACATGCACAAGTAGATCGATCTCGATCGCCACGGCATTCAAATCCCGAATAACAACTATGGGCGGCGGTTCCTTCAAGATGGAGTTGCAGCTCAGCAAGGCTGTACGCATCACCTCCACCACGATGGCCGGCATTTTTGTCGGTGCGATTCTTATGGTGAAAGCAATTCCATGGCTGTCGTCTGGCCTGCTCACATTGGTCAACCCAAGCTTGGCCAGAAAACTATTCGGAAGTGCAACGACGTTGTGTGCCCAGGTGAGCACCTGGGTCGACCTCCAACTGGTTTCTACGACCCGGCCTTCGGTGCCGTCACTCAAAACGATCCAGTCCCCCAGCGCATAAGGGCGGCCGAGGTTTAGTGCGATGCCCGAAAATACATCGCTCAACGTGTTCTGCAGGGCCAGTCCCAGGACGATGGCAAAGACCCCTGAGGTGGCGATCAGGGTTCCGACCGGCACGCCAAAGACAAAAGCGAGGACCGACAGCAGCATTCCGACATAGACGACGCCAACGACGAGATCCTGCAGGAGCCTTGCCTCGCGTGGCTTCCCCTCGAAGACGAGAAAGATGCGGACGAAACCGATCAGCGCCCACGCAAGATGAACCCACCAGAGCGCTTTCGCCGCCCCGAAAAGTATCGCTCGGGCCGTTGTCTCTCCGCTCCGGGTTATCTCGTACGGGACGACGGCACCGTCCAGAAGGAGAACCGACATTGCAAGGAAGAAGGCAATCTGAACGATCAGCCTTGTATTGGGGCGACTCCGCGGAATGACGTTCCAGACAACAATTCCGGCGACGCCCACCAGAGCCATGTAGAGAGGGGGAGCGATCCACCAGTCCATGACAAATCCCGTTCGGTCAAAACCTCAACCAATGCTTCTAGTCCTGAACGCAACGAGGCCGCCCGCTGGCTCACATGACAGGTGGCACCGACTACTCGTGCGATCCGAACTTCTCGAGCAGAGCCGGTGGCCACCTTTGTTATCCTCAAGGACCGCCCCGGTAATCGAGTGAGGCAGGCGCTGCGCCCTCACGTCACCTCTGGCTCTTGGGTCCATGGTATGGTCATCGGCCAAGACTCCTTGACCAGCTGCCTTCCGCTACAGGGGAGTGAATTTACTCGCGGTCCCGATGATCTCTGGGAGAGATGGACATTCTGACCCCGTTGCGTGTGTAAACTCGCTGAGCCTTCGCGTGATCAGACTGGACAGCGCTGCCGCTGCGCCTTGCTCGAGGCGCAGCCATGTCGATGCCGCAGAGCCTCAGGACGATGTGCAGTGCCTTCGAAAGAGCTGGACGCGGTGTCATTTCCTAACCTCCATTTCCGTCGCGTTAGAGAGATCCAACCATGCCGGGCTTTGCGAGGTGCAGGCCATCGTGCCGAGGAAGCGTGCGTTCCATACCTTGGTCCATTGTTCCCGCAATGAAGGGCTGGGACAGACGGTCGAAATCGCCATGAGGCCGGCGCGTGCCATCGATGGTAACTGCCGCCTCGATTTGGCAGCAGTTCGATTTTTGTGCCTGGAGGATGTGGGTTATGGACGCAATGGCGAATGCACGGCGCGCGCCCTATAAGCCCAGGCCTCTTCTATCGTTGAGTCGCTCGATCTGAGAGAAAGACCTAGCGGTCCTTTAGCTGCCTTTGGTCTACTGCCCCCAAATACCCTGTCCACATTTGTCGTTAGGCGTGACTGGCTTTCGAACCGTTTGACCGGCTTCATGCTTGGCATGTCCGTCGATCATCTCGATCGAGGAGGTATGCAACTTGTCGGCAGGAGTAGCCTTTTCTGACCCGTAGTGATCGCTGCCGGCAAGTGCGGTTCCGGCAGAAACAACAAGAGACGCGGCACCAAGTGCGATGAGCTTCATTATTCTTCTCCAATGTTTGAAACTGCGCCAGAGTGATACGGAACGAGTTGTCTCCAGACGATTAGACGACTGAATGGTTGGATACATACGGAAGTATTGGAAGCACTGGCCAAAGACTAGGGGAGTGACCTCGCGGCGATCGACTTCTTGCGCGAAAGCAGGGCTATGCCTTCGGAGCTAAGCCTGTTGCCGTTTGGTCCGACAGAGCAAGCGAAGCATTGACCGTGGCCAGCATCTCGTTGCTAGCCGGTGTCGGCGCGGGCTGCCACACGTGCAGCCTGGTCAATCTCCCACGTAGGAAACCATAGACCAAGGTATCGAATGATTGCGCCTTGGGCGCGATGGCCAGCACCCCTGGAAGCTTGGCATGTTGGTGTCCAGGCAATGCTGCGGAGTTTTTCAGCACTTGCATCGCACCGACCGTGCCGCCAACGCTGATCAGCCTGGTGTCTCATCAATCGCTGGCAAAGGGGAACCGGATAAACGTGATTGGTGCGATCGGAGTGCTCGCGGGCATGGATGTCTTGCTTGCCGATTTGGGGGAAGGCCTCATGATTCGACGATTGGGAGCCAGGAATCTGGCGCGCCCGGCACGACGTCCCGGATATCTGACCGCGATGTTTTTCCTGATCGCCAGGTCCCTCGTCTTTGGGATCGCCCTCTTGTTGACTGGTCCGTCACAGGCAACGAAATCGAATCCTATTGTCGGTCGGCCGTGGCCATGTTTATCGCCGCGCACGGTGGCAACGACCACGCGGGAGGATAGCCCAGGAGTACTGATGTAGTATGCTCGCGTTGACATCAACGCAGCAACTAACGTTGGGCAGCGGGCTGACCGACGGAGTAACGCTCCCCCACCCCGTTAGGACCTTAGTGCCGGCTTAGCAGTCCGTCAGCTTTCGGGGAGCTGCAACGGTGGTCTGAACGGCAAAATAGAGGCGCTAAGCTGCCGTTCGCTCGGCTCCCATCAGACTTGTAGTCTGAAAAGGGGGCCAGCTGCTGGCTGTCGGGGTGCGATCGCGCTCGGCGGAAGCCGCCATTTGGCAACGGCCCCATCCCCGTCGTTCGCGAGCGAACCGCACCATTCCGACATCCGACGTTCACCAGGCGGGCGACGAACTGGGCTCGAAGTCGGTCTGGAATCTGTGCTGCGGTTGAGGCATGCGACGTGTTGATCATGGTCGATAGCTAGGTCGGCAAGTTGGAAATGAACCGCAACTCCAGCAAATCTGCGTTCGAGCAAAATAGCACCCCGCTTACAGGCTGTGCGCAGCAGAGCCAATTCCCTTGCGATGTCTCCCCGCCTACGACAGGATTGCCGCAACTGGAGGTTAGCCTATGACGCCAGGTAGCTTGCGACCCGACCACCCGCCACTCGACACTCCGCCCGTGCAATACCTGAACCTGGACCCTTCGCTTTATGTCCGCGATGATATCTGGCAGCAGGAACGGGGCAGCATTTTCGCGCACACCTGGCAGTTCATGGGGCAGGTCGCCTCGGTCGCGACATCAGGTCAATACCTTGCCATCGATATCGCCGGCACGCCGGTGTTCGCCATCCGTGGCCGGGACAGGACCTTGCGCGGGTTTAAGAACGTCTGCCGTCACCGGGGAGCGAAACTTCTGGCCGATGGCGCGGGCAAATGTGGGCTGATCGTTTGTCCCTATCACAAGTGGTCCTTCGCTGACACCGGACGGCTGGTGCAGGCTCCGTGGTATGGCAAGGATCCCGCGATCATCGCCGAAGACTGGCCGCTGGAGACTGTGCAGCTGTCCGAATGGCGCGGGCTGCTCTTTGCGTCACTCGACCCGAAGGAAAGTCTTCTGGGTCAACTTGGCTCTCTGCCCGCCGAACTGGCGGACGAGCCGTTGGAGACCTATGTCGCCACCGATCAGGCCACCGTCAGCTTTGAGGCGAACTGGAAGATCTACACCGACAATTTCGTCGAAGGCTACCACATCCCCGGCACGCATCCCTCGTTCTACGCTGCCATCGACTTCGAAGCTTTCCAGACCACCGCCCATCCCGGTTATGTCCGGATGACCGCACCGCCAAAAGGCGGTCTATTCTATCGCGGCAAATGGCTTTGGATGTGGCCGAACTGGACGCTGTCGCTTTTCGATGGCGGCATGAACGTCAGCCGAATCAACCCGACCTCACCGCATCACACAGACCAGCACTACCATTTTTTCTTTGCCGACACCTCTGCAGAAGCATCCGAGAGCAGGGCGAAATCCGTGCAAGGCACCCTGGCCGTGGTACGCGAGGACTACACGATCTGCGCCGATACGCACCGCAACTATGCCGCAGGGGCCTATAGCTCCGGCCCACTTTCGGGGCGGCATGAGCGGGGAGTGCAGTATTTCCAAGAACGGGTCGCTGCGGCACTGGGACTGTGACTGTCCCTGGCGTCCTTGTCCACCGGATAGTGGGCGGCTTGCCGGCGGACGGGCACGGAAAGACGAGTTATGAGGTCGCGGCAATCGGATCCCGGTCGATCCGGAGAGCATTCAGCACGTGCTTCAGGAGATCGGCGAACGCGGCTTTGACGACCAAGTATAGCGGACGCTCTTACTGGCCGGACCCCCGATGTTTGGATCGGGGGCAGCAAGCAGAAGTCAGCTTGCGGCCGCAGGCTTTCGAGGGCGGAAGCCGAAGAAGATCTTGTATATCGCACGGCCTCACGGCGTGCGGGCAACGTGCGAGCGCGGGCAGGGTTAGATCCTAACCAATGCGACGCGGCAGACCGCCTTTCGCACGAAAGAACGCCCCCTCATAGCGAGAACCGCTGAAGCCCAAGCGGAGAATCTGCGTCCGGCAATGCCGAGGAGCTCCGTACCTTCCAGCGCGCCGACATGGCTCGCTCCTTATCCCGCTCGTCCGAGGTCGGCGGCAGGTTCAGGGCCAGGAGACGGCGGACGGGGCTCCCAGACCCCGAGCTTGCGCAGGACACGCACCTCATCGCGGATGAGCGTCGTCAGCGCGCGTATGACCGTCGTGGTCGGCCGCTGGCTGGATGTCGCCAGAAGCAGTTCCCGCTCGATCGGCGGGTTGCGGATGCGCCAGTAGTTGATCCTGCCTTCGGCGACGAGGTTGTGGCAGCTCGAATAGGACAGGATAGTGTAGCCT
>NZ_RZSB01000392.1:0-5615 GCF_004023285.1 Mesorhizobium sp. M2A.F.Ca.ET.067.02.1.1 | reverse complement strand
CCGCCGGCCAGCGACTAGCTGGCGAGGCTCGCTGCTCCGCCGGTCATTTTTCGCGGCAGCCCCTTGCATCGGAAACAGGAATGCGCAATAAGCCGAACCGTAACGTACGGTACGCCTCTGGGCTATCGGAAAACCGGGAAAGACCGTGCTGCAGGCAGGCGCCGATATCGACACAAGCGAAACGCTGACGGAGCGCCAGCAGGCTGTTCTGGACGCGGCGCTCCGCCTGCTGGTGGAAGAGGGCGACAACGTCACCATGACCGCGGTGGCGCGGCGGGCCAGCTGTTCCAAGGAAACGCTCTACAAATGGTTCGGCGACCGCGACGGGCTGCTGACGGCGACGGTGCAGTGGCAGGCCTCCAAGGTGCGCGTGGCGCCGGTCGATCGCAAGGGCCTGGACCTCGCGTCGCTGGAGGCAAGCCTCGAACGCTTCGCCTCCGACTGGCTCAAGGTGATCTCCAGCGATACGTCCATCGCGCTCAACCGCGTGGCCGTCGGCCATGCCGGTTCCGGCAAGGATGATCTCGGCGCCATTGTGCTGCAGAATGGCCGCTTCGCGCTGGCCCGGCGGCTGAAGCCGGTGCTTGAAGCCGGCCGGCAGGCCGGACTGCTCGATTTCGAGGACGCCGAGACGGCGTTCCGGACCTTTTTCGGCCTGGTCGGCCGCGACGTGCAGATCCGTCTGCTGCTCGGCGACCGGGTGGAATTGACTGAGGCGACAATCGGCGGCGATGCCCGCCGCGCGACGCAACAGTTTCTCGCTCTCTTCGGAGCAAACAACCGGCCGAAAGGCCTCTAATCTTCAAAAGGGAAGGAAGACCAAAATGCGTGTCTATTACGATCGCGACGCCGATCTCAATCTGATCAAGGGCAAGAAGGTCGCCATCATCGGCTATGGCAGCCAGGGCCGGGCGCATGCGCTCAACCTCAAGGATTCCGGCGTCAAGGAGATCGCCATCGGTCTCAAGGCCGGCTCGGCGACCGCCAAGAAGGTCGAGGCAGACGGCCTCAAGGTGATGAGCGTGGCGGACGCCGCCAAATGGGCCGACCTGATGATGATGGCGACGCCCGACGAATTGCAGGCCGACATCTACAAGAACGAAATCGCGCCGAACATCCGCGACGGCGCCGCGATCGCCTTTGCCCACGGCCTCAACGTGCATTTCGGCCTGATCGAGCCGAAGGCTTCGGTCGACGTCGTCATGATCGCGCCGAAGGGCCCGGGCCACACGGTGCGCGGCGAATACCAGAAGGGCGGCGGCGTGCCGTGCCTGGTCGCCGTCAACCAGGACGCTTCGGGCAACGCGCTCGATCTCGCGCTCTCCTATGCCTGCGGCGTCGGCGGCGGCCGGTCCGGCATCATCGAGACCAACTTCCGCGAGGAATGCGAGACCGACCTGTTCGGCGAGCAGGTTGTGCTGTGCGGCGGTCTGGTCGAGCTGATCCGCGCTGGTTTCGAGACGCTGGTGGAAGCCGGTTACGCGCCGGAAATGGCCTATTTCGAGTGCCTGCACGAAGTGAAGCTGATCGTCGACCTGATCTATGAGGGCGGCATCGCCAACATGAACTACTCGATCTCGAACACCGCCGAATGGGGCGAGTATGTCTCGGGTCCGCGCATCATCACCGCCGACACCAAGGCCGAGATGAAGCGCGTTCTGAAGGACATCCAGACCGGCAAGTTCACCTCGGAGTGGATGCAGGAATATCGGGCTGGCCTGGCGCGCTTCAAAGGCATCCGCCGCAACAACGACAGCCACCAGATCGAGGAAGTCGGCGCCAAGCTGCGCGCGATGATGCCGTGGATCGCCAAGAACAAGCTGGTCGACAAGGCGAAGAACTGAGGCGATCCACGTCTTTTGCCTGCGCGTCCTCGGGCTTTGCCCTGCGGCGCGCGGGTAATCGCGAAGAACAAGCTGGTCGACAAGGCCAAGAACTAATTCGCAATTTCATAGATGCTCGGAGAAGCCGGCGGATCGATCCGCCGGCTTTTTCTTTGCGAGATCGACGGCAGTGCCGCCGCAGCTCAGCCGTAGTGCCAGTGTGGCTTGGGCTCGGTGCCGGTGAACTCGACGCCGATGCGGTCCTCGCGGCGCCAGCGCACCACGGCCCTGTAGCCGATGCCATCGACCGGCACATAGAGCAGGAATTCATCCGGCACGCGTGCGTCGATCGGCACTTTCAACTCCGCGCCGTTCGAATGCATGTTGCGTACCGTGCACGTCACCTCGGAATTGTTGATGCCGGTCAAGATCGCCGCGCCCTTCAGGACGCGTTGGCGGCGTTGGATTCTGAGTTCGTTTTCGGCCATTGCAGGGTACGTTCTGGCGAATTTTTCGCTGCGAATCGGCATGTGAAGCACCGACATGGATGAATAGGCGCCGCTGATGAATTTAGGGTTATCAAGGTCGCGGCACAGGGTTGCGGCATAATAAAACGGCGCCGCGAAGGGCGCCGTTTCTGTGCCAGCAGGCCGCTCAGATATAGGGCGAAATGCACTGCCGGCGCGGGCCGTAGTTGGGCTGGAACGTGTTGTCCCAGGCCCGATAGGACCGGTAGCGGTCGTAGCACCATTGGACATGGGCCCTGGAAAGCCGCTCCGTCCGGTAAATGCGCCGCGGCTGAACATAGCGCGGATAGGGGTCGTAATAGTAAGGATCGTAGTAATTGTTGTAGGCCAAGCTGCCCAAGCCAAGGCCAAGGCCCAGCCCCAGGATCGCGGCGTCGCTGTCACGGAAGTGCCGGCGGTGATGGTGCCGCCAGCGCCAGTCGCCATCGCCATTCCACCTGTCTCGGTCCCAGTTGCGGTCCCAGTTGCGGGAGAAGTGCCGGTTGCCGTCGCGTCTGAAATCGCGGCCGCGCCACTCGCCGCCGCGCCGCCAGCGCCAGTCATACATCTGCGGCGAGTAGTTGTTGCCGCCAGCCCAACTGTCGCGGACGGGGACGATCGTGGGTGCCACCGCGCTGGTGGCGGTCGAGAAATCGGGCTGCAGGATCGGGCCGGCCACCGACGGCGCGGTCACGCCGGCAACGAGCCCCAAGGCCAAAAGCCCGGATCTGAAGGAAGAAAACAGCGGTTTCATTTCACTCTCCAAGGAGTAAAGGCCCCACGCCCAGAGCACCCCGGGAATGGGCTATTGTTGGAACTTTTCGTCTGAACGGAAGATGAACGGAAAGGTTCCATCAACCATGACGAGCATACGCCCGGCTCTTGTTTTCGGCCTCGCTTGCGCGCAAAGGTCACGGCCATGTCGCTCCGCCTCGCCACCTTCAATGTCGAGAACCTGATGAACAGGTTCGATTTCTCGGGCTATCGCAACCAGCTCAATGAAGACCGCACGCTGGCGCTGTTCGACATCCAGAGCGAGGCGGAATACCGGATCCTCGAGCAGGCCCGCGCGATCGCCCAGTCCGACGACACCCGCCAGTTGACGGCGCTCGCCATCGCGGCCACACGCGCGGACATCATCTGCATGCAGGAGGTCGACAATATCGAGGCGCTGAAGGCGTTCGAATATGGCTATCTGTTCAAGATGATCGGGCAGGGCTACCGTCAGAAATACACCACGGCCGGCAACGACTCCCGCGGCATCGATGTCGCGGTGATGATGCGCAACGAGACCATGCAGGGCCAGCCGATCGAATTCGTGCGCATGACGAGCCACGCCTATGTTACGTTCGAGCGGTTCGGCCTCTTCACGCCGGAGCTTGCGGCGCTCGGGCATGTGGCCAGCGATCGCATCTTTCGGCGGGACTGCCTGGAGGTCGACCTCACTGTCGGCGGCGTGCCGCTGACACTCTATCTCGTGCATTTCAAGTCGATGGGCTCGCCGCGCAACGGGCTGGACGGCCGCGAGGCGACAATGCCGCTGCGCATGGCCGAGGCGCAGGCCGTGCGCCGCATCATCGAGGAGCGTTTCGGCAAGGACCATGCCGCCGACAAGCGCTGGGCGATCTGCGGCGATATGAACGATTACCGGCAGCGCGTGAGGATCGAGGGCGACAGCTTCGACGGCTATCGCTTCGAGGTCGTCGATGAGGCCCAGTCCTCGATCAATGTGCTGACCGCCGGCGGCTTCTGCGAGAATGTCGTCGAGCGGCGGCCGGAGATGGACCGCTGGAGCTTCTACCACACGCGCGGCCCGGAGGAGCGGCATCTCTGCCAGCTCGATTACATCCTGCTGTCGAAGGCACTGGCGGCGAAGAACGCGACCGCCGTGCCCGACATCATCCGCAACGGCCAGCCCTGGCGCACCATCTTCCCGGCGGGCCAGGAGGTCGAGCGCTTTCCGCGCGCCGGCTGGGACAGGCCGAAAGCGTCGGACCATTGCCCCGTGGCAATCACATTGGACATGGCGTGACCCTTTGAGTTTCGATCTGCCCCGCAACGTCATCCTGCCGGTCGATGCGGTCGACGTCCGCCTCGATCCCGGGCCGCACCCCTTCGCCGTCAGCAATGCGGAAGCGATTGCTGAGAACTGGCGCCAGGAGATCGCGGCCAAACCGGCGCTGTTCGACGGCACGGTGGTGCTGCTTTCCGAACTGGCATACCGGGACAGCCGCCTCGTCGGCCGCTGCCATGCGGTCAATTATTCGACCTTCATGCTGTGGCGTAAGCGACGCGAGAATTCCGGTGCCGAGCACGCCTATGCGCATGCCATGCTGGTCGCCGGGGACAATGCGCTGGTGGCGATCCGCATGGGCCGGCACACGGTCAATGCCGGCCGCGTCTATTTCGCCGCCGGCTCGTTCGAGCCGGTCGATTTTCGCGACGGGCTGGTCGATATCGACTTCAACATGATACGCGAGGTGGGGGAGGAGACCGGGCTCGATCTTTCAGCGGCCGAGCGTGGACAGCGCTATCACGCGCTATCGACGGCAAGCGGCACGGTGATCTTCCGCCGCTACCGGGTCGCCGAACCGGCCGACGCGCTGGCGCGGCGCATCAGCGCCTTCGTCGCCGCCGAGGCCGATCCGGAGATCGAAGGGCCGGTCATCATCCGGCATGCCGCCGATTTGCCCGACGGGCTGATGGGGCATATGAAGCCGCTGATCGAATGGCATTTCGATGCAGCGACAAGGTTTCCTGACCCGTAGCATCAGTGCCAGCGGGTGCGCTCTATGGAAAGAGCGGTGGCAGCGCGTCGTCACGCGGCGCGCCTTTGCGCGCACCGCCGTCGTCCTTGTAGTAATAGCTGTAACCGTTGATGGCCGGCGCGCCGCCGAGATGCGCATAGAGAATTCTTGAGCCTTCCGGAAAGAAGCCTTTCCTCGTCAGGTCGATCAGCCCCTGCATCGACTTTCCCTCATAGACCGGATCGGTGATCATCGCCTCGGTGCGGGCCGCCAGCCGGATCGCGTCGTTCGTTTCGTTCGATGGAACGCCGTAGGCGGGATGGGCATAGTCGGGGTTGATGACGATTTCGTCCTCGCGGACGGCGCGGCCCAGCCCGACGAGAGCGGCGGTGTCGTCGACGATTCGGCGGACCTGGGCGCGGGTCTGGTCGGGCGTGCCGGAGGCATCGATGCCGATCACCCGGTCGGCGCGATCTTGAGCGGCGAAGCCGACGATCATGCCGGCCTGCGTCGAGCCGGTCACGACGCAGACGATGATG
>NZ_RZSB01000391.1:0-5618 GCF_004023285.1 Mesorhizobium sp. M2A.F.Ca.ET.067.02.1.1 | reverse complement strand
CCATTGGCCCTTGCTGGCGCCGGAAAGCCGCCAGGAAAGTGCGCGCGCGTCACGGTGGAACTGGTCCCAGGAGACGGGAAAGGCTTTTTCGGGAAGGGACATGGCTCACGCACTCCGCAAGGCGCGCCGTGGCGCGCAGAAACACTGGAATGCAGGCGGAATTAGCCGGAAAGCGCCAGGCTTGGCAAGAGCAGGGGCCGGCGACGGCTGTGGACTTAAGGCGTCGCGCTCAAACGGGTTCAAGCGGCGCTGGTCTGACTTGCGCAGCGTCGCCCTGAACCTTGCCCCCGCTTCCGAGGGATGCTCAACGCGAAAGGAAGGCCGCTACATTCGTCGTGCGCAGCACCGTGCGGGTGACGCCGCCGAACAGAAGCTGGCGCAGCCAGGAGTGGCTGTAGGCGCCGAGCACCAGAAGATCGGCGCCGGATTCGGCGATCCTGGCCTGAATCATGTCATCGACCGAAGTGCCGCCGGATTTCTGCACGCAGACGCTGACATTGGCGCCATGGCGTGACAAGGCCGCGGCGATCTCGGCGCCGGCCGCTTCCGGAGATTCATCGAGCGTCTCGGGCGGGTCGATGACGAGAATGTCCGTCTTGTCGGCCTCGGCGATGAAGGGCAGGGCATCGAACGCGGCGCGGGCCGCTTCCTTGCTGCCGTTCCAGGCAAGCAGCACGCGCCTGAAGGTGGTGACCAGTGGCCCGTCATGGGGCACGACCAGCACCGGCCGGCCGGCATCATAGACCAGCGTGTCGACATCGGCGCTCGGGTCGCCGCCGGTATCGCGCTGCGCGGCGATGATCAGATCGGCGGCGCGCACGCTCGTTATGCCGGTCAGCGCGCTGTCGCCGGAGAAGCTTTCCAGGCTTCGCCATTCGAAGGACAGGCCGGATTCCTCGATCCGCTTCAGGAAATAGGCCTGCAGCTTGCCGGCGCGCTCCTTGTTCATCTCGGCCGAGACCTGCAGGAACTCGGTGTCCGGGAAGCCGGTGGCCGACGTGTAGGGAACGGGCAACGCCTCGGCATGGATGCCGACGAGATGGCTCTCGAACCTTTCGGCAAGCGGAAGGGCGCAATCGAGAACGCGCTCGGCGTCCTGCTCGTTCTGCAAAATGGCGACGATTGTCTTGAAGCGCATGGCCGGTCCCTCAATTGTTTGCGCTACGCGTGGCAGCAAGGGAACGCCTCAGCGCGTTGACTGGTTCCAGCCGAACGCCGGTCAGCCCGCCTTGGCGAAGCCCGCCACCATCGCCTCGACATCCTTGCGCGCGGCCTCGAGCGCTTCCTCGCTGCGGGCGCGCACGACGAGCTCGGTCCAGAACTTGCCGTCGCCATATTTGGGATAGGAGCCGATGATGGTGTCGGGATGCGCCTTCTGGACATCGGCCAGCGGCCCGCCGATCAGGCCCTCGCCGAAGGGGCAGTGCACCGTGGCCGACAGCATTTTGGTGCCGGCCCTGAGCGTCGGCACGACGTTGTCGAGCATGGCCTGGAAGATCGACGGCACGCCCGCCATGACATGGACGTTGCCGATGCGGAAGCCCGGCGCGACGGAGACGGGATTGTCGATATGGTCGGCGCCGCGCGGCATGCGGGCCATGCGCTTGCGCGCTTCGGTGAATTCGATACCGCGCCCGGCATAGCTCGCCTCAAGCAGGGCGTAAGCCTTGGCGTCATACTCGCAGGGCACGCCGAAAGCCTTGGCGATCGAGTCGGCGGTGATGTCGTCATGCGTGGGGCCGATGCCGCCGGTGGTGAAGACGTAGGTATAACGGGCGCGCACGGCATTCACCGCCGCGACGATCTCGTCTTCCTCGTCCGGAACGATGCGCACTTCCTTCAGGTCGATGCCGATCGCCGTCATGATGTCGGCGAGATGGCCGATATTCTTGTCCTTGGTGCGGCCGGAGAGGATTTCATCGCCGATGACGAGCATGGCGGCGGTGACGATTTCAGGCATAGCGGACTCCGGCGCAAAAGCTCGCCTGAGATAACGCGCCCTGAGGCCTGCCGCAATGCGAAAGCCGGATGCGCTTGTGGCGGCGGCCGGTGCGGATATGGTGCGGTCGGTCGGGAGCGGATGAAACCATGCTGATATTGATTGTCCTGTGGCTGCTCGCGGGCTTGCTCGCCGCGGCCGCCCTTGTCCTGCTTGCCCTGATGCTCGCGACATGGCGGATCGCGGCGAAGGCTGAAAGGCTGGTGCCGGCTTGCGGAAAGTTCATCGAGATCGACGGCAACCGCATTCATTATGTGGAAGAAGGCGAGGGCAGGCCGATCGTTTTCCTGCATGGGTTGGGCGCCCAACTTCACCATTTTCGCCATACGCTGTTCGGACGCTTCGGTCCCGGATATCGGCTGATCGCGCTCGACCGGCCGGGCTCGGGCTATTCGGTTCGGGCAAGGAGCGCGACCGGCCGGCTGCCCGAACAGGCGGACATCGTGCGGCGCTTCATCGAGGAACTGCGGTTGGAACGACCTTTGATCGTCGGCCATTCGCTGGGCGGCGCCGTCGCGCTTGCGCTCGCCACCGAGCATCCGACGTCGATTTCCGGCGTCGCGCTGCTGTCGCCGCTGACGCATCTCGAAGCGAGGATAGGTCGGCGGTTCGACCTGCTCTATGTTCCATCGCCGCTGCTGCGCCGGGTCCTGGCCTATACGGCGGCGATACCGCTTAGCCTGCGTTACGCGCAGCCGACGCTGCGATTCATCTTCGCGCCACAAGCGGTTCCCGCGGACTACATGACCGCCGGCGGCGGGTGGATCGGGTTGCGCCCGTCCCATTATCTCGCCACATCCACCGATGTCGTGGCCGTGGAACGGGACCTTGGCCAAATCGAACGGCGTTACCGCGACATAGCGATGCCGGCTGGCATTCTGTTCGGCACCGGCGACCGTGTGATCGGCGAGGCCGTCCATGGCGAACCGATGCTGGACAAGATCAGCGGTCTCGACTTCGAACGGGTCGAAGGCCTCGGCCACATGCCGCAATTCATGGAGCCCGAACGGGTCGTGGCCTTTATCCAACGTGTCGCCGCGCGTGGTTTCGCCAACGCGAGATGATTTCGGCCAGAGCAATTCCAGGAAAAGTGTGAGCGGTTTTCCGTCCGGAATTGCGTCAAAAAACAAAGAGATAGGACGTTTCGCCGTTTCCGTGAAACGGTGAAACGCCCTAACGCCCCGCGCTGCAGCCCATGGCCGTTCACGAAACGTCACATAAAAGTGTCGGACATTCCGTCCTACCCGCAATTTCTGGTGGAACTTTAGGCCCCGCCGCAGGGTTTCGGTCGTATCGCTGTGGGGCTTCGGCCCCACATATTTTTGCGATCGACAGAATGGAGAAATCCGATGCTTACAAGACTTATCGCAGCTTCGGCGCTGGTGCTGGCCACGGGTGGCGCGGCCATGGCACAATCATCAGATGACTGGTGGTGGGGGCACCGCGACCATCGTCCCGCCGCGAGCGAGCAAGTAGACCCCTATAGGACCGGCAGCATCAATGGAGGCTCAGGGCTGAGCACCTCCGGCAACAGCACTGGAGCCATAGGGCCGTGCGCGGACACCACGCCGGGGCCGGACGCCAACTCACAACAGAACGTCAACGACAATTACTGCGGCAAATAGAGTCGCATAGTCGCCGGCGGCCGGTATGAAGCCTCGGGCTTTGCCGCGGAGGCCCTCAGTTCTTGGTCCGGGCGATTCACCGTTTCACGGAAACGGCGAGGCGCCCCACACTGCGCTTTTTACGCGATCCCGAACGAAGGCTGCGCCGAAAGGTGCCGAGCCTGACCACACCTTTCCTGGAGTGTCTAATCCGATACTTCGGTCTGCGGCCGGTCGCGGCCGTCGGCAAGCTCATCGTGCCACTTTCCTTCGGCATCCTCATACTGGATGCCGTCCGTGGTTCCGGCGACCTGCTGCTCGGACGAGGCGATTTCTGCGGCGCGCAGCGCCTCCTGGTGAGTACGGAAAGTCTCGGAAAACGTCGAGCCGACCTTGTAGGCCCAGCCGCCATCATGCTCGACGATCTTGTAAGTCAGCTTCGCCATGAAATCCTCCGGTCAAGAACCGTGCTAGCACGTTTCACCGTTTCACGGAAACGGCGAAACGCACTATCTCTTTGTTTCCACGCAATTCCAGACGGAAAACCGATCACAGTTTTCCTGGAATTGCTCAGTGCAGCTTTCCGTCGGGCAGCCTGTCTTCGGGGACCAGCACTTCCGATTCCCTGGCCGCCTCGATAAGGGCGCGACGTGCGTCCGCTGGCGAACGATACCCTTCCAGCGCTTTGAGGCAAGTGTCGAGAGCATCACGATGGCGCTCGCCGCGATTGAGCGGCCAAACGGTCATCAGGCACTCGGCGGCCTCGCGGGTGCTGCTGATCTGGCGATATTTGCCGACATGGCCGAGCTCGACCACCACCGGCTTCTCAAAAGGTTTGCTGTCTATCATGGCCGCCAACGTAAAGCGGCCAAATTGGTTGCAGTTGTGGCGAGGATCCTGCGCCCAAACGTCTCAGGACCCCGCTGACTGCCGGTTTCGTTTTGACGCAGTTCCGGACGGAAAACCGCGTCGCACTTTTTCCTGGAATTGCTCTAACCGGCGGCCTTCATCCAATGCCGCATCGTCGTCACCGAACGCGCCAGCTGGGGCGCCGGATGGATTTCCTCGCCGAAGGCAGCCGCCGCGCGCCAGCCCCAGCGCGGGTCGGCGAGGAAGGCACGGGCCAGCGCCACCATGTCGGCACGACCACCGGCGACGATCGCCTCGGCCTGGCTCGGATCGTCGATCAGCCCCACGGCGCGCGTCGGAATGCCGGCGCCCTTGCGCACGCTTCCGCCAGATGCACCTGGTAGCCGGGGCCGGGCGGCACCTGCTGCAGGGGCGAATTGCCGCCGCTGGAGCAGCAGATATAGGCGATGCCTTCGGCCTTCAGCGCCTTGGCCACCTCGATCGCGTCCTCGACGTCGAAACCACCGTCGACCCATTCCTTCACCGAAAGGCGCGCGCCCAGCATCATGGACGGGGCGGCCTTCCTCACCGCCCTGGCGATTTCGACCGCGAAGCGCATGCGGTTCTTCAACGACCCGCCCCAACGGTCCGTCCTCTGGTTAGAGAGCGGCGAGAGGAACTGGAAGATCAGATAGCCATGCGCGGAGTGCAGTTCGGCGAAGTCGAAGCCGGCGCGTTCGGCGCGCACGGCCGACTGCGCAAAACGCGCGATGAGCTCAAGAATCTCCTCATCCTCCAACGCGTGCGGCACATTCCAGCCCGTGTCATAGGCGATGGCGGAGGCAGAAACGGTCTGCCAAGGATCTTCGCCGGGCTGCAGCGGACCGCCGCCTTCCCAGGGTCTGCGGTTGGAGGCCTTGCGGCCGGCATGGGCAAGCTGGACGCCGAACTTCGTGCCGGGCGCGGCGACGCGCCTGGCGGCGTCGAGCGTGCGCTTGGCGGCCGCCTCGTTGTCGTCCGAATAGAGGCCGAGGCAGCCATGCGTGATGCGCCCGCGCCGCTCGACATCGGTCATCTCGACGGTGACCATGCCGGCGCCCGACATTGCCAGGTTCATCCAGTGATGGAGATGCCAGTCGCTGGCGGAGCCGTCCTCGGCCGAATAC
>NZ_RZSB01000390.1:0-5642 GCF_004023285.1 Mesorhizobium sp. M2A.F.Ca.ET.067.02.1.1 | reverse complement strand
GTCGCGCCTCAATGGCGGCGTGGCGCTGGAAATGTCGGCGCCGGATTTCGCCATGCGGCTCGGCATGCTGAAGCTGCGCCGCGCCACCGCCAAGAGCGATGACACCTCGCTCGACATCTCGGACGAGATCCTGGAGCATGTCGCCCGCACGGTCACCGGCAGCGGGCGCGAGCTTGAGGGCGCCTTCAACCAGCTTCTGTTTCGCCAGTCCTTCGAGCCGCAGATCACGATCGACCGGATCGACGAGATCCTCGGCCACATCTATCGCTCGGGCGAGCCGAAGCGGGTGCGCATCGAGGACATCCAGCGCATCGTGGCGCGCCATTACAACGTGTCGAAGACGGAGCTTCTGTCCAACCGGCGCACGCGCACGATCGTCAAGCCGCGGCAGGTGGCCATGTATCTGTCGAAAGTGATGACGCCGCGCTCGCTGCCGGAGATCGGGCGGCGTTTCGGCGGCCGCGACCACACGACCGTGCTGCATGCCGTGCGCAAGATCGAGGACCTTTCGGGCGGGGACAACACGCTGGCGCAGGAGCTCGAACTGCTCAGAAGGCTGATCAACGACCAGGCCTGAGGCGATGCAAAAATGGCCGGCGACCCGCTTCGCCGGCTTTATCCCCAGAAAGCCCGCGCAACCGGCCCGAACCGGTGCCGCGGGCTTGCCTTTGCAGGCTTTTTACTGTCAGCTTACGGAGATTCTGGAAGCCTTTCAGGGCTTTCGCGGGATGCCGCCTGCCGGTGACCCGTTCATTCATTGAAGCGAGCCTGTTCGTCATGCGTGTTATCCTGGAACGGTCAAATCTCCTGAAGTCCCTCAACCACGTCCACCGCGTGGTCGAGCGGCGCAACACCATCCCGATCCTCTCCAACGTGCTGCTCAGCGCCGAGGGCGCGAGCCTCGAGATGAAAGCGACCGACCTCGACCTGGAGGTGACGGAGGCGACACCCGCCAAGGTCGAGCGCGGCGGCGCGACGACGGTGCCGGCGCATCTGCTCTACGACATCGTGCGCAAGCTTTCCGATGGCGCAGAGGTGATGCTGAAGACGGACGAGGACGGCAACGCGATGACCGTCACCTCCGGCCGTTCCAGCTTCCGCCTGCAGTGCCTGCCGCAATCCGACTTCCCGGAGCTTTCGGCCGGCTCGTTCTCGCATATCTTCCGGCTGGAATCGGCGGCGCTGAAGGGGTTGATCGACAAGACCCAGTTCGCCATCTCGACCGAGGAAACGCGCTACTACCTCAACGGCATCTACCTGCATGCCGTCGAAGTCGGCGGCAAGCTGAAGCTGCGCTCGGTGGCGACCGACGGACACCGCCTGGCGCGCGCCGAGATCGACGCGCCGGCAGGTTCGGAAGGCATGCCGGGCATCATCATTCCGCGCAAGACGGTGAGCGAGCTGCAGAAGCTGGTCGACGACCCCGATGTCGCGGTGACGACCGAACTGTCGGACACCAAGATCCGCTTCACCATCGGCAGCGTCGTTTTGACCTCCAAGCTGATCGACGGCACCTTCCCAGACTATCAGCGCGTGATCCCGACCGGCAACGACAAGAAGCTAATCATCGATCGCCAGAGCTTCGCCGCCGCGGTCGACCGGGTTTCGACCATTTCCTCCGAACGCGGCCGGGCCGTGAAGCTGTCGATCAATGACGGCCAACTCACGCTCGCGGTCAACAATCCGGATTCGGGCAGTGCCACCGAGGAACTGGCGGCCGACTATTCGTCGGATCCGATCGAGATCGGCTTCAACGCTAAATACCTGCTCGACGTCGCGGCCCAACTCACAGGGTCGGAGGCCAAGTTCATGCTGGCCGATGCCGGCTCGCCGACGCTGATCCATGACATGGCCGACGAAACCGCGCTCTATGTGCTGATGCCGATGCGGGTGTAGGTCCGGGACGGACCTGATGTGTTACCTTGAACTCGGACGCCCTTCGGCAGCAAAGCTACATAAGTAAGTTAACGCTTACGAATTTCCGCAACTATGCGGCGCTTTCGCTCGACCTTGCCCCCGGCGCGGTGGTGCTGTCGGGCGACAATGGCGCCGGCAAGACCAATCTCCTGGAAGCGATCTCGTTCCTGACGCCTGGCCGGGGCCTGCGCCGCGCGCCCTATGCGGATGTGGCGCGCGAAGGCGGCGACGGCGGCTTCGCCTTACACGCGCGCATCGAGGGGCCGGAAGGCCAGGTCGAGATCGGCACCGGCATTTCCGGCGGCGACGCCGCCGGCGAAGGCGGCAGGAGGGTGCGGATCAACGGCGCGTCGGCACGATCGGCCGAGGACATGCTGGAATGGCTGCGGGTCGTCTGGCTGACGCCGGCGATGGGCGGGTTGTTTCCCGGGCCGGCGGCGGACCGCCGCCGCTTCCTCGACCGGTTGGTGCTGGCGATAGACCCCGGCCATGGCCAGCGCGCGCTCGACTATGAGAAAGCCATGCGTGGCCGTAACCGCCTGCTTACAGAAGGCTCCCGCGACGGCGCCTGGTTCGACGCGATCGAGACGCAGATGGCCGAAACCGGCGTGGCGATCGCCGCGGCGCGGGCCGAGCTGGTGCGGCTGCTTGCGGCCATGATCGACAGATTGCCCGGCAGCGGGCCGTTTCCGCAGGCCGATATCAGCCTCGCCGGCGACCTGGAGAGCGCGCTCGGCAGCGCGCCGGCGGTCGATGTCGAGGAACGCTATCGCGCCGCACTTGCCAATGGTCGTGAGCGCGACCGCGCCGCCGGCCGCACGCTCGACGGTCCGCATCGGTCCGATCTCGTGGTGCGGCACCGGCCCAAGTCGACGCCGGCGGAACTGTGCTCGACCGGCGAGCAGAAGGCGCTGCTGGTCGGCATCGTGCTGTCGCATGCCAGACTGACCGGCGAGATGTCGGGCCTGACGCCG
This sequence comes from Mesorhizobium sp. M2A.F.Ca.ET.067.02.1.1, assembly GCF_004023285.1. NCBI lineage: Bacteria > Pseudomonadati > Pseudomonadota > Alphaproteobacteria > Hyphomicrobiales > Phyllobacteriaceae > Mesorhizobium > Mesorhizobium sp. M2A.F.Ca.ET.067.02.1.1. The sequence continues at coordinate 2,751 of NZ_RZSB01000390.1, read as the reverse complement.
ATCCTGCTGCTGGACGAGATCGCCGCGCATCTCGATGCAGGCAGGCGTGCGGCGTTATTTTCCATCCTCGAGGAGCTCAACTGCCAGGCCTTCATGACGGGCACGGATGCCGCCCTGTTCTCAAGCCTTGCCGGCCGGGCGCAGTTCCTAACGGTCGATCATGGCAGCGTCGAGCCGACCGGCTAGCGCGTGAAGCTATTTCGGCACTGCGCCACAAGGCTTTGCCTTGCGTCGTGCGAACCTTTGCCTCGTCATGTGGACCACAAGGTTTGCCTTGCGCTTACTGACAAGGCCCTGCGCCAGCGATAAAGTCCAGCCATGACCGATGCCGCCCTCACCGACGAAGAGCTTGAACGCTACGCCCGCCACATCGTGCTGCCTGAGATCGGCGGGCCGGGCCAGCAGAAGCTGAAACGGGCGCGGGTGCTGGTGATCGGCGCCGGCGGGCTCGGCGCGCCGGTGCTGGAATATCTTGCCGCCGCCGGCGTCGGCACGCTCGGCATCGTCGACGACGACACGGTTTCGCTGTCCAACCTGCAGCGGCAGGTGATCCATGGCAGCGATACGATCGGCATGGCCAAGACCGACAGCGCCGCGGCAGCGATCATGCGCATCAACCCCAACGTCGCGGTGGAAACGCACGGCCTGAGGCTGTCGGAAGAGAACGCCCCTGCCCTCGTCGCCCGTTACGATGTCGTCGTCGACGGCTCCGACAATTTCGAGACGCGCTACGCCGTCGCCGATGCCTGCGCCAGCGAGGAGAAGCCCCTGGTGACGGCCGCCGTCGGCCGCTTCGACGGCTCGGTCACGGTGCTGAAACCGTTCGAGACAGGCGCCGACGGCAAGCGCAACCCGAGCTATCGCGACCTGTTCCCGGAAGCGCCTCCCGAAGGGCTGGTGCCGTCCTGCGCTGTTGCCGGCATTGTCGGCGCGCTGACGGGCGTCATCGGCGCGCTGGAGGCAATGGAGGCGATCAAGCTGATCACCGGTATAGGCGAGCCGCTCATCGGCCGGCTGCTGCTCTATGACGGGCTCACAGCCCGCTTCGACACCATCCGCTACAAGGCCGTCTGAGCGTATGGACCAGACCGTCGGCATTTCCATTATCGGCCTTCCCGCGGATTTCCACCGATGGGACGATTTGCTCGCGCTGATCCGCCGCGCCTTTGCCTATATGGACGGCGTCATCGACCCTCCGTCATCGGCGCATCTTCTGAGCGCCGGCAGCCTTGCCGGGAAAGCGAAAAAGGAGATGGGGTTTGTGGCCGTCGAGAACGGCCGCATCGTCGGCTGCGTCTTCGCGCTGGAGCGGGCGCGGGATTTCTATGTCGGCAAGCTCGCGGTCGAGCCAGCGCTCCAGGGTCAGGGCGTCGGAGCCCGGCTGATGCAAGCTGTGGAGGATCTTGCCCGCGCGCGCGGCAAGGATGCGATCGAGCTGCAGACCCGCATCGAACTGACCGCAAACCACGCGGCCTTCGCCCGGCTCGGCTTTCGCGAGACCGGGCGCACGGCGCATGCGGGCTATGACAGGCCGACCTCCATCACCATGCGCAAGGTGCTGCCTTGAGCCTCGCCCTCAGCCCGGAAGAACAGGCGATCGCCGCCTCCCAGGACGGCGCGGGCATGGCGATGCGCATCGTCGCCGAAAGCGCCAGGCTGCTCGGCGCGCCGCGGCTGATCCCGATCGCGTCCGCGCATATCGACGGCGCGCTCTATCACGGCGATTCCGGCACGCTGTTCGCCGAGAGGCTGGTGGGAGGCGGCGCGAAGGTCGCGGTGCGCTCAACGCTTAATGTCGGAGCGCTCGACCTGATGGGCTGCTCGCCCATACGTCTTGAGGAGCCGCAGCGCGGCATGGCGCGGCGGATGATGGAGGCCTATCGCAAGCTCGGTTGCGAGCAGAGCTGGACCTGCGCGCCCTATCAGGCCGGGCACAGGCCAGCATTCGGCAGCGACGTGGCCTGGGGCGAGTCCAACGCGGTCGTCTTCTGCAACTCTGTGCTGGGCGCGCGCACCAACCGCTACGGCGATTTCCTCGACATTGCCTGCGCCATCACCGGCCGCGCGCCGGATTACGGCATGCATCGGCCTGAAAACCGCCTGGCGCGGCTGGTATTCGACGTCTCGGGCCTGTCGCCCTCCTTCCTTGCCTCGGAGATCGCCTGGCCTGTCCTGGGCAGCCTCTACGGCCGTGAGGTCGGCAACGCAACCGGTGTCGTCACCGGCGTGGCCAGTCATCCTGGCGAAGACGCGCTGAAAGCCTTCGGCGCTGCGGCCGCATCGTCCGGCGCCGTCGGCCTGTTCCACATCGCCGGCGTGACGCCCGAGGCTCCCGACGTCGCAAGCATCCTGGCGGGCCCGGAACCGGAAGCGGTGATCCGCGTGACGCCTGAGATGGTTGCCAAGGCCCGCGCGGGCCTGTCGACCGCGGCAGCGCCTAAAGCCATCGATGCGGTGGCGATCGGCAGCCCGCATCTTTCGAACGCCGAGTTCGACAGCCTGGAGCGGCTGATCGGCGGGCGGAGGCTCGCGGTGCCGATCTATGCGTGCACCGGCCGTCACGCGCTTGCCTTGCTGGAAAAGGACGGCCGGCGAAAGAGGCTCGAGGCCAGCGGCGTCGTCATCGTCGCCGATACATGCGTGGTGGTGACGCCGATCATGCCAGACATCGGCAAGGGCGTGCTGATGACCAATTCGGGCAAGTTCGCGCATTACGCGCCGGGCAACACCGGATATGCGGTGCTCTACGCC
>NZ_RZSB01000038.1:0-18505 GCF_004023285.1 Mesorhizobium sp. M2A.F.Ca.ET.067.02.1.1 | reverse complement strand
GGCGTCACCACCGCCATGATGGTGACGCTCGGCGAGGACGGCGTGAAGACGATCGAGGACTTCGCCGGCTATGCCGCCGACGACCTGATCGGCTGGAAAGAGCGCAAGGACGGCGAGACCAAGGTCTATCCGGGCGTTTTGGCCTCTCACGGCGTCTCGCGCGCCGAAGCCGAGCAGATGGTGCTTGCAGCCCGCAAGCAGGCCGGCTGGATCACCGTGGAAGAACTCGCCGCCGAAGAGGCAGCAACCGGCGAAACCGTCGGTGCGTGAGGTGACCACCAATCGCAAAGCCCGTGGACGAGATGAACGATCGCACTTGCATCGTTACGCGCAGGCAGGCCGAAGCGGATGAACTGATCCGCTTCGTCGTCGGCCCGGATTCGGCCGTCGTTCCGGACATCAAGAGAAATCTGCCCGGCCGTGGTTGCTGGGTCACCGCCGATCGCCTACATATCGAGAAGGCAGCGGCGAAGAACCTGTTTGCCCGCGCATTCAAGGCGCAGGTGACCGTTCCATCCGATCTCGGCGGCATGGTCGACGGGCTGCTCTCCAGATCCGCTCTGGGTATGCTTGGCCTTGCCCGCAAGGCGGGCGCCGTCGTTCTTGGCGCCGCCAAGGTCGAGGGTGCTGTGCGCGACGGGCAGGCGCTGCTCGTTCTGCATGCGGCGGAGGCGTCGGACGACGGTGTCCGCAAGATCAGTCAGGCGCGGCGGGCGACCGTCCATCTCGGCGGTCCCGCCATCCTTGCCTACAAACTTTTCTCCGAGGCCGAGTTGAGCTTGGCATTGGGGGGTACAAATGTGATACATGCTGCCGTCCTCGCGCAGGACGCGGGACTGGCGGTTGAGAAGCGCGTTGTTGCGCTCGACCGATATCGGGGCGGTACCCCGAACGATCTGGCAATGCTTGCGGCCGTTGCCGACGAAGATGATGCCGCAGAGGATATGGAATGAACGATACGAAATCGGGCGACGACAAGACGTTGAGCGTTACGCCGAAGAAGACCTTGACGCTGAAGCGCCCCGGCCTCGAGCAGGGCACCGTGCGCCAGAATTTCTCGCATGGCCGCACCAAGTCGGTCGTCGTCGAGACCAAGAAGCGCAAGTTCTCGCTGCCTGGCGACAAGCCGGAGCCGGTCGCGCCGTCCGTGTTCACGCCGAAGCCCGCCGCGGCCACCCCTGTCGCCGCCGCGCCTGTCGTGCAGGAAGCGCCGAAGGCGCCGCCTCCGCCGCCGGAACGTTCGGGCATGGTCCTGAACGAGCTGTCACGCGGCGAGATGGAAGCGCGCCGCAGGGCGTTGGAAGGCTCCAAGGCCCGTGAGGCCGAGGATCGCCAGCGCGCTCAGGAGGATGCCAAGCGCCGCGCCGAGGAAGAGGAACGCCGCAAGCGCGAGCGCGACGAATCCGCGCGCCGTCAGGCCGAGGAAGAAGCGCGCCTGCAGGCCGAGGCCGAGTCGCGGCGTCGTGCCGAGGAAGAGGCTCGCCGTCGTGCGCCGCAGGCAGCCGATGTCGCTACGGCCGATGACGAGGAAGAGGCCAAGCCGCGGCGCACAGGTGCCGGCGGTGGCGCAGGCGCCAGCGCGCCTGCCCGGCGCCTTGCGACCCCGGAAGTGGCCCGCCCGGCCAAGCCGACCAAGGGCGAGGAAGATCGCCGCCGCGGCAAGCTGACGCTGAACACCGCGCTGTCGGACGAAGATGCGCGCGGCCGCTCACTGTCGTCGATGCGTCGCCGCCAGGAAAAATTCAAACGCGCGATGCACAATGAGCCGCGCGAGAAAGTCATGCGCGAAGTGATCCTACCCGAAACCATCACCATCCAGGAACTGGCGCAGCGCATGTCCGAGCGCGCCGTGGATGTGGTCAAGTACTTCATGAAGCAGGGCCAGATCCTGAAGCCGGGCGACGTCATCGACGCCGACACGGCCGAGCTGGTCGCTTCCGAATTTGGCCATACGGTCCGCCGCGTTGCGGAGTCCGACATCGAGGAGGGCCTGTTCAACATCGCCGACCGTCCCGAGGACCTGGTGTCGCGTCCGCCGGTCGTGACCATCATGGGCCATGTCGACCACGGCAAGACCTCGCTGCTCGACGCCATCCGCAACGCCAATGTCGTCTCCGGCGAGGCCGGCGGCATCACCCAGCATATCGGCGCCTACCAGATCGAGAAGAACGGTCAGAAGATCACCTTCATCGACACGCCCGGCCACGCCGCCTTCACGGCCATGCGCGCCCGCGGCGCCCAGGTCACCGACATCGCCGTGCTGGTGGTGGCGGCAGACGACAGCGTGATGCCGCAGACGATCGAATCGATCAACCACGCCAAGGCGGCCGGCGTGCCGATCATCGTGGCGATCAACAAGATCGACAAGCGCGACGCCGATCCGCAGAAGGTGCGGACCGAGCTGCTGCGCCACGAGGTGTTCGTGGAATCGATGGGCGGCGAGGTGCTGGACGTCGAGGTTTCGGCGACCAAGGGCACCAATCTCGACAAGCTACTCGAAGCGATCCTGCTGCAGGCCGAAGTTCTCGACCTCAAGGCCAATCCTGACCGCACCGCCGAAGGCGCGGTGATCGAAGCCAAGCTCGACAAGGGCCGCGGTCCGGTCGCCACCGTTCTGGTGCAGACCGGCACGCTGATGCCGGGCGACATCATTGTCGCCGGCAACGAGTGGGGCCGTGTGCGCGCGCTTGTCGACGACCGCGGCGAGCACGTGCCGGAAGCGCCGCCGGCGATGCCGGTAGAGGTGCTTGGCCTTCAGGGCACGCCGCAGGCCGGCGACCGTTTCGCCGTCGTCAACAACGAGGCTCGCGCCCGCGAGATCACGGAATACCGTCAGCGCCTGGCGCGCGACAAGGCTGTGGCCAAGCATGCCGGCCAGCGCGGCTCGCTCGAACAGATGATGTCGCAGTTGCAGACGAGCGGGCTGAAGGAATTCCCGCTGGTCATCAAGGGCGACGTGCAGGGCTCCATCGAGGCGATCAACGCCGCGCTCGAAAAGCTCGGCAACGACGAGGTCAGGGTGCGGATCGTCCATTCGGGCGCCGGCGGCATCACCGAAAGCGACGTCTCGCTGGCCGAGACATCGGGTGCCGCGATCATCGGCTTCAACGTCCGCGCCAACGCGCAGGCGCGCACCGCGGCAGCGGCCGCGGGCATCGAGATCCGCTACTACTCGATCATCTACAACCTCGTCGACGACGTGAAGGCGGCCCTTTCCGGTATGCTTTCGCCGGAGCGGCGCGAGACCTTCATCGGCAATGCCGAGATACTCGAGATCTTCGACATCTCCAAGGTCGGCAAGATCGCCGGCTGCCGCGTCACCGAAGGCAAGGTCGAGCGTGGTGCGGGCGTGCGCCTGATCCGCGACAACGTCGTCGTCCACGAAGGCACGTTGAAGACGCTCAAGCGCTTCAAGGACGAGGTTGCGGAAGTGCCGGGCGGCCAGGAATGCGGCATGGCCTTCCAGAACTACGAGGACATGCGCGTCGGCGACGTCATCGAGTGCTTCCGCGTCGAGATGGTGAGCAGGACGCTCTAATTCGGGTATATTTGCCGAAATGAAACGGGCGGCGGCCGCAAGGCTGCCGTCCAGACCGCTCATGCATATGAGACATGTGGCGTGGTCCCATCCCGCGCTTCACGATTTCAGGACCGAAGAAAAATGCCCCGTTCGACAACATCAGGCCCCTCCCAGCGCATGCTGCGCGTCGGCGAGCAGGTGCGTCATGCCCTTTCCGAAACGCTGCAGCGCGGCGAGATCATCGATCCGGTGATCGAGAACAGCGTCGTCTCGGTCTCCGAGGTGCGCATGTCGCCCGATCTCAAGATCGCCACCGCCTTCGTCTCGCCGCTTGGCGCGGCTGACGACAGCGCCGTGGTCGAGGCGCTCAACAGGCACGCAAAGTTCATCCGCGGCCGTGTTTCGGGCGCGTTGAGGCAGATGAAGTATATGCCGGAGTTCCGTTTCCGGCTCGACACATCCTTCGACAATTTCGCGAAGATCAATGAACTGCTGAAGTCGCCCGAAGTGGCGCGCGATCTCGGCGACGGCAAGAACAACGACAAGGACGAGGAATAGTGGCGCGCCGCGGCAAGAAGAAGGGTCGGCCGGTCTCCGGCTGGGTGGTGCTGGACAAGCCGGTCGGCATGGGCTCGACCGAAGCGGTCTCCAAGGTCAAATGGCTGTTTCAGGCCGAGAAGGCCGGCCATGCCGGCACGCTCGATCCGCTGGCCTCCGGCATGCTGCCGATCGCGCTTGGCGAAGCGACCAAGACCGTTCCCTACGTGCAGGATGGCGCCAAGGTCTACCGCTTCACCGTCGCCTGGGGCGAGGAGCGCTCGACCGACGACCTCGAAGGCCCGGTGACCAACAGCTCCGATCGGCGCCCGGCCGAGGCCGAGCTGCGGGCGCTGCTGCCGAAATACACCGGCGTCATCATGCAGACGCCGCCGCAATTCTCGGCCATCAAGATCGCCGGCGAGCGCGCCTATGATCTCGCCCGCGACGGCGAGACGGTCGAGATACCCGCGCGGGAAATTGAAATCGGCCGTTTGGATATTATCGAGCATAGTGCCGACAAGACCGTCTTCGAGGTCGAATGCGGCAAGGGCACCTATGTGCGCTCGCTGGCGCGCGACATGGGCCGCGATCTCGGCTGCTTCGGCCATATCGCTGAATTGCGCCGCGTCGAGGTCGAGCCGTTCACGCCTGACGATTTCGTCACGGTTGCCGAACTGGAAGCGGCCCGTTTCGGCGGCAAAGCCGAAGCTGTTCAGGACGAATCCGAGGCGCCGGTCGATTTCAGCGCCATCGACGCGCTGCTGATTGAAACGGCGGCGGCGCTCGATTGCCTGCCGCAGGTTGCGGTCAGCGACGACGCGGCGACGAAGATCCGCCTCGGCAATCCTGTCATCATTCGCGGCCGCGATGCGCCGGTCGAGGCGGAGGAGGCCTGCGCCACCGCGCGCGGCAGGCTCGTCGCCATCGGCGCCATCGAGCAGGGCATGTTCAAGCCCAAGCGGGTCTTTGCCGGGTGAATCCGGTCGTCTAAGCTCCACTGGGTGCCGACGCTTCAGGGATCTCATGGCCAGGGCTGATACAGGCAACAAGAGGGCGACGCTGAGAATCCGCCGGCCGCCGGTCGGGGCGTCGCCCGGCACGCTGATCGCCGATCCGGCGGCACGGCGCAGCGAGCTTCGGCTGACATTGATCTCGCCGCAGAAATACGAAACCATCGACAATGCCTCGGTCGACGACCTCAACACCCATTGCGAGAAATGGCCTGTCGTCTGGCTGGATTGCACGGGGCTTGCCAACATTCCGCTGATCGAGGAGATCGGCCGTATCTTCAACCTCCACCCGCTGGCGCTCGAGGACGTCGTCAACACTGGACAGCGGCCCAAGGTGGATTTCTTCGAGGACCATGCCTTCGTCGTCATGCGCATGATCGACGATGTCACCTCGCATCGCTACGAGCAGATCTCGCTGTTCTTCGGCCGGAATTTCGTCGTCACTTTCCAGGAACGCGAGGGCGATCCGTTCGATCCGGTGCGCAAGCGCATCGCGGCCGCGATGCCGAACCGGCTGCGCTCGCGCGGCGCCGATTATCTTGCCTATGCGCTGATCGATGCCATCGTCGACAGCTATTTCCCGCCGATCGAGGCGGCGAGCGAATTGGTCGACGGCATCGAGGACGAGATGCTGAACAAGCCGCACAAGCATCAGATGCGGCAGTTGCATGAACTCAGGCGCGACGCCAACGTGCTCAAGGGCGTGCTATGGCCGATGCGCGATGCGCTGGCGACGCTGATCCGCAACGACGTGCCCTTCGTGAAGGCTGAAACCAAGATCTTCTTCAACGACACGCTCGACCATTCGCTGCGGCTGATCGAGCTGGTCGAGAACCAGCGCGACATGCTCACCGGCCTGATCGAGATGCATCTCTCGCTGTCCCAGGCCCGCACCAACGACGTCATTTCCTATCTGACGATCGTCTCGGTGATCTTCATGCCGCTGACCTTCCTGGTCGGCGTCTGGGGCATGAATTTCGATCCGGAAAGCTCGCCCTGGAACATGCCCGAGCTGAAGGCCTATTACGGTTATCCGGTCTCGCTACTGTTCATGGCGGTCGTCGCGGTCGGTTTGATCGCGTTCTTCAAATGGAAGAAGTGGCTGTAGCCTTTGAATTCTCCCGTTTTCGCCGCCGGAACCTGCGACAAGCCGGCTTGACAATTGGGCTGGTGTTTTTTCCGGAATTGCACTATATGCGCCGCAGCTTCGCGCCCTGACGCGTCGCTTGCACTGGCCCCTGCTGGACGACATCCCGGCTGTGGGCGTCCCGTTTCCTCCAACAGATAAGGAAAAACACGATGTCGATTACTGCCGAGCGCAAGAAAGAACTGATGACCGAATTCGCGACCGCGAAAGGCGATACCGGATCTCCGGAAGTCCAGGTTGCCATTCTTTCCGAGCGCATCAAGAACCTGACAGAGCATTTCAAGGACCACAAGAAGGACAACCATTCCCGCCGTGGCCTGCTTGCTCTGGTTTCCCAGCGCCGCAGCCTGCTTGATTATCTCAAGCGCAAGGATGATGGGCGCTACCAGACGCTGATCGACAAGCTCGGTCTCCGTCGCTGACCAATTGACCGGCGGGCTCTCCAAGGGGGCCCGCCGGTCGCGCATTGGCGCATCGGATAGTCCGCTGCCGCAATGCTGAAAAGGAAATTCGCCTGCGCGCATGGCGCGTTCCGGAAACAGCGTTTCCGGCGTCAAGCGCAAGGCCGGCCGACCAGCCGGCCAATCGTGTTCCGGACCGCAGAGGGCTGTCCGGAACCGCCCATGGACGGTCATGGGGCAGGATTGCAGGATGCTCGCTCGGCCTTGAGCCGGATCTATCGAGCTTCCCGTTGTCTTGCCCGTGGCTGCCCGAAGGAAGCCAGGGAAGGGAGAACCCGCGACCGTTAGGACGGTGCGGCCCTTTCCGCATATGAAGGACAAGATATGTTCAATCATCACAAAGTGGAAATCGAATGGGGCGGCCGTCCGCTCATCCTGGAGACCGGCAAGATCGCCCGCCAGGCTGACGGCGCGGTGCTGGCCACCTATGGCGAGACCGTGGTTCTGGCCACTGTCGTCTCGATGAAGGAGCCGAAGCCCGGCCTCGATTTCTTCCCGCTCACCGTCAACTACCAGGAAAAGACCTATGCCGCCGGCAAGATCCCGGGCGGCTACTTCAAGCGCGAGGGCCGTCCGAGCGAAAAGGAAACGCTGGTTTCCCGCCTGATCGACCGCCCGATCCGCCCGCTTTTCGCCGACGGCTACAAGAACGACACCCAGATCGTCGTCACCGTCGTCCAGCATGATCTCGAGAATGATCCGGACATCCTGTCGATCGTCGCCACCTCCGCCGCGCTTACGCTCTCGGGCGTGCCCTTCATGGGCCCGATCGGCGGCGCCCGCGTCGGCTACATCAACGGCGAATATGTGCTCAATCCGCATATCGACGAGATGCAGGAATCCAAGCTCGACCTCGTCGTCGCCGGCACCGCCGACGCCGTGCTGATGGTCGAATCCGAGGCCAAGGAACTCTCCGAGGACCTGATGCTCGGCGCCGTCGTGTTCGGCCACAAGAGCTTCCAGCCGGTGATCGAGGCGATCATCAAGCTGGCCGAGGTCGCCGCCAAGGAGCCGCGCGACTTCACCGCGCCGGATTACTCCGCGCTTGAAGCCGAGATGCTGAAGGTCGTCGGAGACGAGCTCCGCGACGCCTACAAGATCATCGACAAGCAGGCGCGCTATGCCGCGGTCGATGCCGTCAAAGCCAAGGTCAAGGCCGCCTTCGCTCCGGCCGAGGGCGAGGAAGCCAAGTACACTTCCGAGCAGATCGGCAGCGTCTTCAAGGAACTCCAGGCCAAGGTTGTGCGCTGGAACATCCTCGACACCGGCTCGCGCATCGACGGCCGTGACCTCAAGACCGTGCGTAAGATCGTCTCGGAAGTCGGCGTCCTGCCGCGCACCCATGGTTCGGCGCTGTTCACCCGCGGCGAGACCCAGGCGCTGGTGGTTGCCACGCTGGGCACCGGCGAGGACGAGCAATATGTCGATTCGCTGACCGGCATGTACAAGGAGAAGTTCCTTCTCCACTACAACTTCCCGCCCTACTCGGTCGGCGAGACCGGCCGCATGGGCTCGCCGGGCCGCCGCGAAATCGGCCACGGCAAGCTCGCCTGGCGCGCCATCCATCCGATGCTGCCTTCGGCGGAACAGTTCCCCTACACGCTGCGCGTCGTCTCGGAGATCACCGAATCCAATGGTTCGTCGTCGATGGCGACCGTGTGCGGCACCTCGCTGGCGCTGATGGACGCGGGCGTTCCGCTGGCCAAGCCGGTCGCCGGCATCGCCATGGGCCTGATCAAGGAAGGCGAGCGCTTCGCGGTGCTCTCCGACATCCTCGGTGACGAGGACCATCTCGGCGACATGGACTTCAAGGTTGCCGGCACCGCCAATGGCGTCACCTCGCTGCAGATGGACATCAAGATCGATGGCATCACCGAGGAGATCATGGGCATCGCGCTTGCCCAGGCCAAGGACGGCCGCCTGCATATCCTCGGCGAGATGGCGCATGCGCTTTCCGGCGCCCGCGCCGAGCTCGGCGAGTTCGCGCCGCGCATCGAGGTTATGCACATCCCGACCGACAAGATCCGCGACGTCATCGGCTCCGGCGGCAAGGTGATCCGCGAGATCGTCGAGAAGACCGGCGCCAAGATCAACATCGAGGACGACGGCACGGTCAAGATCGCTTCGGCCAACGCCAAGGAGATCGAGGCGGCGAAGAAGTGGATCCACACCATCGTCGCCGAGCCGGAAGTCGGCGAGATCTACGAAGGCACAGTCGTCAAGACGGCCGACTTCGGCGCCTTCGTCAACTTCTTCGGCCCGCGCGACGGTCTCGTCCACATCTCGCAACTCGCCAATGAGCGCGTCGCCAAGACCTCCGATGTCGTCAAGGAAGGCGACAAGGTTTGGGTCAAGCTGATGGGCTTCGACGAGCGCGGCAAGGTTCGCCTGTCGATGAAGGTCGTCGACCAGGCGACCGGCAAGGAAATCGTCCAGGAGAAGAAGAAGGCCGAAGGCGAGGAAGACGCCGCCTGATCGGTCTGGCTGGATAGTCTAAGACGGGCGCGCCGCAAGGTCGCGCCCGTTTTGTTTCGAGGTGGATGAATGGCCGCCGAGCCGCTGAAGACGCTGTTCTACCCGTTCGAGGCGGAGGCGCTGCCTTTGCCGCGCAAGGAGGCCCGCGTTCTCTTTCTGGGCGCCGAGCCCGGCTTCCGCTTGCCCGAAGGCTTCGATGCGGCGCTGCATCTCGTGCAGGGCTTTCGACCGCATTTCCGCGCCTTGCAGGCTTCCGGCTACACGGTCACGCCGCGCGTGGAAGGCCAGGGTTACGACATGGCTCTCGTGCTCGCCGGCCGTCATCGCGGTCAGAATGAGTTGCGCATCGCCGAAGCACTCGAGCGTGTCGCGCCGGGCGGGCTGATCGCCGTCGCGGGTGGCAAGGATGACGGCACCGACAGCCTGCGCAAGCGGATCAACGCGCTGGCGCCGCTCGAAGGCCATCTGCCGAAGCATCACGGCGTTGCCTTCTGGTTCCGGCGGGCCGGCACGGAAGCAGCCGAGACGCTGCGCGCCGGCAACCCCGACCTTGTTGTTGGGGGCGGTTTCAAAACCGCGCCTGGCATGTTCTCGTTTGACAGGATTGACGCCGGTTCGAAACTGCTGGCCGCCAGCCTGCCTGATGATCTCAAAGGCAATATCGCTGATCTCTGCGCGGGCTGGGGTTATCTGGCGGCGGAGGTCCTGCAGCGCTCCCAGAGCCTCACCACGCTCGATCTCTATGAAGCGGACTTCGAAGCCCTGGAAGCAGCCAGGTTGAATGTCCGTGGCGCCATCGAGCCGCGCTTCTTCTGGATCGATCTTCTCACCGAGGCGGTCGATCGACGCTACGACGCCATCGTCATGAACCCGCCTTTCCACAGCGGCCGCGCCGCCGAGCCCGGCATTGGCGCCGGCATGATCCGCGCGGCGTCGAAGGCGCTGAAACCGGGCGGCCGCCTGTTCATGGTCGCCAATCGCCAGCTTCCCTATGAACAGGTGCTGTCCGCGGCCTTTGCCAGCCATACCGGGATCGCCCGCGACGGCATGTTCAAGGTGTTGTCGGCGCGCCGCTGAAATACTGTTGCGTGCTGGTTTACTGTAGGCTGACGATCCGTGCGGGCTCGCGGGTGCCGAAAGCAGGCCGCGCTTCGCCGAGTTCGTCCGTGAGTGGCGCCGGCCTCCCGAACAGATAGCCCTGGACCACCTCGCAGCCCGCGGCCCTGAGCAGCGTAGCCTGGTTCTCGGTTTCCACGCCTTCGGCGATGATGCCGACGCCCAGCGCCCGCGACAGCCCGACAATGGTCGAGACGATCGCGCCGGAACCGGAGTCGGTGTCGATGCGGCTGACGAAGGAACGGTCGATCTTCAGCTTGCCGAAGGAGAAGTCGATCAGGTAGCTCAAATTGGAATAGCCGGTTCCGAAATCGTCGACGGCCACCGAAATCCCCATCTCGGCAAGCTGGTCCAGGATCGCGGCGGCGCGGTCGCGATCCTGCATCATCGCCGTCTCGGTGACCTCGAGCTCCAGCCGCGACGGCTTGATGCCGGTCGATTCCATCACCTCGCGCACGATGCCGACGAAATCCCTGGTCATGAACTGGACCGGCGAGATGTTGACGGCGACGAAGCAGTCCTGCGGCAGATGCTTGGCGTCGCTGCAGGCCTTGCGCAGCACCCATTCGCCGATTGGATTGATCATGCCGGTTTCCTCGGCGATCGGAATGAACTCCATCGGCGGAATCATGCCGCGCTCCGGATGCTTCCAGCGGATCAGCGCCTCGTAGCCGACGACGCGGCCGCTCGGCAGATTGAGCTGCGGCTGGTAATGGAGACTGAAGTCGCCGCGGTCGAAAGCGGTCTTCAGCTCCGATTCGATCCATTGCCGATAGTCGGCCACGCGGCCCATGTCGGCGTGGAAGACAGACCAGTTGCCGACGCCGCTGGCCCGCGCATTTTGCAGCGCCAGGTTCGAACGGCGCAGGACCAGAACCGGGTCGACCCCGTCCTTCGGCATCGCCACGATGCCTACCGACAGGCTGACCGACTGCAGGTGGGTCTGCAACTGATAAGGCTCCATCATATCGCTGATGAGCTTTTCGATCAGCCGCTCGATCGAACCACGGATGTCGCGGTCCGGCAGCAGGACGCCGAACTCGCCGGCGCCGATGCGCCCGATCACCGCATCCTTCGGCATGCTCTCCTTCAGCCTGCTGGTGAAGGCACGGACAAGGTCGTCGCCATGGCTGTAGCCGATGGCGTCGTTGATCTGCTTGAATCGGTCGATATCAATGTCGATCAGGAACACCGGCTCGCCGGTTCGGATCGTCTCCGAGGCGGCATCGGCTATCTTGCCGACCATGGCCTGGCGCGACAGAAGCCCCGTCAGCTTGTCGAAATTGGTTTCCTTGACGACATAGGCCACCGATTCATCGACGCCGGCGAAGAACGACATCGCCGCACCGCCGGCGGCAAGGGCGCATAGCGCGGCGATGACGCCTATCATCGTCTCGGCCGGCATGCCGGCCATGCCATCGCCGAAGCCGAACCGCAGCCCCCACAATCCGAGGATGAAACTGCCCATGCCGGAGCTGGCGATGGTGATCAGCCGGAACAGCGGTGTTCGCTTCGGGTTACTGACTGGAGACATGCAAGGTCCCTGGATTAAGGGGCCTTGTAGCGGAAACCTCCTTAAAATGAGTTTCCGCCGATGCATCCAATTTTACTGGAAAATACTCTTTGCCTTAGCGAACTATTCGCGACCACCGTCGTTCTGCTTCAGTTCCTCCAGCGACGGCATCGAAACGATGTGATAGCCGGAATCCACATAATGGATTTCGCCGGTGACACCCGACGAAAGATCGGAGAGCAGGTAAAGCGCCGAGCCGCCGACTTCGTCCAGGGTCACGGTGCGCCGCAGAGGCGAGTTGCGCTGCTGATAGGAGAACATATGGCGGGCGTCGGAAACGCCCGAGCCGGCCAGCGTGCGCACCGGTCCGGCCGAGATGCCGTTCACCCTGATGCCGCGCGGCCCGTAGTCATTGGCAAGATAGCGCACGCTGGCCTCGAGCCCCGCCTTGGCGACGCCCATGACATTGTAGTTCGGCATCACCCTCACCGACCCGGCATAGGTCAGCGTGATCATCGAGCCGCCATTGCCCATCAGCGCGGCGGCATTGCGGGCGACCTCGGTGAAGGAATAGCAGGAGATCACCATGGTGCGCACGAAATTGTCGCGGCTGGTGTCGGCGTAGAGGCCCTTGAGCTCGTTCTTGTCGGAAAAGCCGATGGCATGCACCACGAAGTCCAGCTCGCCCCAGGCCTTGCCGAGGGTCTCGAAGGTCGCGGTGACGGAGGCGCTGTCCTCGACGTCGCAAGGCACGATCAAGGAGGCGCCCACCTTCTCGGCGAGCGGCTTGACGCGCCGCCCGAACGCGTCGCCCTGGTAGGTGAAGGCAAGCTCCGCCCCGTGCTCGGACAATTTCTTGGCGATGCCCCAGGCGATCGAATGATCGTTGGCGACCCCCATGACAAGCCCGCGCTTGCCCTTCATCAACCCTTCCATAAAAGGCAGATCCTTATGCGGAATAGCGTTGGAAAATCAGCGTTGCGTTGGTGCCACCGAAACCGAAGGAATTGGACAAAACGGTGTCGATCTTGGCGTTGTCGATGCGCTTGCGCACGATCGGCATGCCCTCGAATTCCGGATCGAGCTCCTCGATATGGGCGCTCTCGCCGATGAAGCCGCCCTGCATCATCAGGATCGAATAGATCGATTCCTGCACGCCGGCCGCCCCCAGCGAATGGCCGGTGAGCGACTTGGTCGAGGTGATGTAGGGCATCTTGTCGCCGAACACCTCGCGAATGGCGCCCATTTCCCTGGAATCGCCGACCGGCGTCGAGGTGCCGTGGGTGTTGATGTAGTCGACCGGGGTCGAGACGGTGGCAAGCGCCTGCCGCATGCAGCGGATGGCGCCTTCCCCCGAAGGCGCCACCATGTCGTAGCCGTCGGATGTCGCGCCATAGCCGACGATCTCGGCATAGATCTTGGCGCCGCGCGCCCTGGCGTGCTCCAATTCCTCCAGCACCAGCACGCCGGCGCCGCCGGCGATGACAAAACCGTCGCGGTTGACGTCATAGGCGCGCGAAGCGGCCGATGCCTTGTCGTTGAACTTCGACGACATGGCGCCCATGGCGTCGAAAAGGTCCGACATCGTCCAGTCGAGATCTTCGTGGCCGCCGGCGAACATCATGTCCTGCTTGCCCCACTGGATGAGCTCATAGGCATTGCCGATGCAATGCGCCGAGGTCGAGCAGGCCGACGAGATCGAGTAGTTGACGCCGTGGATCTTGAACCATGTGGCCAGGGTGGCCGACGCCGTCGACGACATCGCCTTCGGCACGGCGAATGGACCGATGCGCTTGGGGCTGTTGTTCTTGATCGTGGTTTCGGCCGCCTCGACGATGGTGCGGGTCGAGGGTCCGCCGGACCCCATCACGATGCCGGTCCGCTCATTGGTGATGTCGCTCACGCCAAGCCCGGCATCGGCGATCGCCTGGTCCATGGCAACATGGTTCCAGGCCGCACCCTGGCTTAGGAAGCGCATGGCGCGGCGGTCGATCATCGGGGTAGGATCGAGCGTCGGCGCGCCCCAGACCTGGCAGCGGAAGCCGTGCTCGGCGAAGGAATTGGAAAAGCTGATGCCGGATTTGGCATCGTAAAGCGAGCTCTGCACCTCATTGGCATTGTTGCCGATCGACGACACAATGCCGAGCCCTGTCACTACGACCCGTCTCATTCGCAACTCCTTCCGGCGTATCCGGGCGGAAAACCTAGCCGGTTTTCGCCCGTGATCATACGCAAATAAACTGACGTGGCGCCCATTGGGTACGCGGACGCCGTGGCGAAAAACGGTCAGGCGGCCGACTGTTTGGACAGGCCGACCTTCAGATCCGTGGCGGCGTATATGGGTTCGCCATCCGCCTTAAGCCAGCCATCGGCGATGCCGAGCACCAGCCGGCCACGCATCACGCGCTTGAAGTCGACGCCGTACTCCACCTTCTTCACCGACGGCGTCACCATGCCCTTGAACTTCACCTCGCCGGTCGAAAGCGCCATGCCCTTGCCGGGTTCGCCCAGCCAGCCGAGATAAAAACCCGTCAACTGCCACATGGCGTCGAGGCCGAGGCAGCCCGGCATGATCGGATTGCCGATGAAGTGGCAGGCGAAGAACCACAGGTCCGGCTTGATGTCGAATTCGGCGCGGATGAAGCCCTTGTCGAAAGCGCCGCCGGTCTCGCTGATCTCGGTGATGCGGTCGAACATCAGCATAGGTGGGTAGGGCAGCTGGGCGTTGCCCGGCCCGAACAGGTCGCCGCGGGCGCAGGCGAGCAGTTCCTCGTAATCGTAGCTGGACTTTTGATCCGCCATCAAATTTCCGTCCCCGTGTTCTTTCGCGGGCGGCAGGGCGCCCTTCTCGTTGGTTTCCTAACACACTCTGTTTGCGGCCGGAAACCGGCGTTTGCGCTTAACCCGTGCGCCTGCCCGGGTCAATGCGCGCTATTGATCGCATTCAGACTACAGAATATATGTCGGCTGATGTCCGGTTTTGGCTTTCGACGTCTTTTTGCCACTCTGGACCTGTTGATGGGCTGGGCAACAAGCGTCGAAGCGAAGAGATGGATTCGGGCTACCGGAAGGAAAATGTCGCTGTGGACAAGCGGGTTCGCGAAGCCGGCCTGAGGCCGACGCGCCAGCGCATCGCGCTGGCCGATCTGCTTTTCGCCAAGGGCGACCGCCACCTTTCGGCCGAGGAGCTGCACGAAGAGGCGATCGCCGCTGGCGTGCCTGTTTCCTTGGCGACGGTCTATAACGCGCTCCATCAGTTCACAGAGGCCGGCCTGTTGCGCATCCTGGCGGTCGAAGGCTCGAAAACCTATTTCGACACCAACACCTCCGACCATCATCACTTCTATGTCGAGGGCGAGAACCGGATCTTCGACATCGAAAGCGGACCGGTCACCGTCTCCAACCTGCCGGCACCGCCGGAGGGCATGGAGATCGCCAATGTCGACATCGTCGTGAGGCTTCGCCCAAAGCGCGGCGACTGATCCCGTGACGACGCGGCCCGTCGACCTGATCGTCCGGTTTGAATGGGTCACCGTCGCCGCCTTGGCCGTCATTTGCTACGCAATGGCCCACTTTTCCTGGTGGCTGTTTGCGCTTCTTATTCTGGCGCCGGACCTATCGATGCTGGGCTACCTCGCCGGGCCGCGCCTCGGCGCCGTCACCTATAACGCCTTGCATATCCTGATTGCCCCACTGGTCCTTCTGCTCGCGGGCGCGTTGCTCGCCGGCCCGCTCACGACCGCAGTGGCGCTTATCTGGATAGCGCATATCGCCATCGACCGTGCCCTTGGCTACGGCCTCAAGCTGCCCACCGGTTTTCAGGATACGCATCTCGGCCGCATTGGCCGCGACCGCAGCGGCGCGGCCGGCTAGAGGTGTGTCGAGATTCAGGTCAGGTCGAGTCGAGAATGGTGGTCCGAGAACCGGACCGGAGCGTACTCAAGGTCGGCGAGCACCGGAAGGGTCATGGGCCTCACCCGGGCTCAGCGCGTCC
Source organism: Mesorhizobium sp. M2A.F.Ca.ET.067.02.1.1 (assembly GCF_004023285.1). Lineage (NCBI taxonomy): Bacteria > Pseudomonadati > Pseudomonadota > Alphaproteobacteria > Hyphomicrobiales > Phyllobacteriaceae > Mesorhizobium > Mesorhizobium sp. M2A.F.Ca.ET.067.02.1.1. Next base: position 2,729 of record NZ_RZSB01000038.1, on the reverse strand, counting down.
GGAGCTATAGACGGCGTCAGGGTTAATGCTGGCTCCACTCTGCCGCCGCGCGAATTCAACGAACGCCTTGAATGCGGCGGTCGGGTTGCGTCGGCTCGGATAGTAGAGGCTCAACGGCGACAGAATGGGCGTCCAATCCTCAAGCACGCGCACAAGGCGGCCTGCCTCGATGTCGTCTCGCACGTCGGATTCCATCGCCAGGGCCAGACCCACGGACGCGAGGACCGCGGTGCGTGCGAGGCTCGCTTCGTCAAGGGTGATGGCGCCCTGGACGTCGATGTGGACCGATTGTCCGTCCTTCTCGAACGGCCAGCGGTAGATTGCGCCATCGGGAAGCCGGACGCGGAGACAGGAATGCCCGGCGAGATCCTGAGGTACCAGGGGCGTCCCATGCGTTATCAAGTAGGTCGGCGTGCCCACGACGACACTGCGCCGCGCGACACCCAACGGGACCGCGATCATGTCGGCCGGCACGAGGTCGATCCTACGGACGCCGAGGTCGAAGCCGCCTGCGACAATATCCACCATGCGGCCCTCTGTGACGATGTCGATGTGGACCTGAGGGTGCGCGCGCAGGAACGGTAGGACGAGCGAAGTGAAGATCTCTCGCGCCGCTGTCGGAAAGGCGTTGATGCGCAGCGTACCCGACGGCATCGCCTGCTGAGAGCGCGCAACCTCCATCGCCTCATGAATGTCCTGCACGGCCGGAGCGACCTGCGCGACGAACCGCTGGCCGGCCTCCGTCAATGAGACACTTCGCGTCGTCCGGTTGAAGAGCCGTACGCCAAGCGTGCGCTCCAGCTTTCCGACCGCGTTGCTGAGCGCGGTCGTCGAAACCCCGAGCTCACGCGCTGCCGTGCGAAACTTGCCGCGGCGGGCGACCATGAGAACTGCGTCTAATTCCGTCAGGCTACTTTGCACAATTATCCCGACTTTCGTGATGAGACGTCCCGAATTGTCCTGATTATCGCGCGACCTGTCTACCGCTATTTTGGGGAGCAACGAAACTTCCAGCCGCTGCGGCTGCGATCGCAACAAGCAGGACAAGACCAATGACGCTCGAATTACCACCCCCAATCGCCGCATATGTGGCCGCGAACGCCCGCCTGGACGTTGACGGCATGCTGGCACCCTTCGCAGCCGGGGCGGTCCTCCGCGATAACGGCGCCGTTCTTCGGGGGGCCGCTGAAATCAAGCACTTGCTTGAAGAGGCGGTGGTCGGCGCGAAGGCGATTTTCACACCGGATACCGTCCGACACGAGGACGGTCAGGTGGTCGTCGAAGGCCCCGCTCATGGCGAGTTCAAGGGCAGCCCGATCCGCTTCACCTACCGCTTCACGCTCGAAAACGACGCCATCAAGGCTTTGGAGATCACGGCATGACCATCAAAGCTGATCCGACCGAGTTCGCGGGAAAGCGCGTCCTCATCAGCGGCGGCACCAAGGGTCTGGGCCGCGCCACTGTCGACCGCTTCCTGGCCGGCGGCGCCCGCGTGATTACATCTGCCCGTGGAACGCTGGAGCCCATCGATAGCGTCGAATTCGTCCAGGCGGACCTGACCACGGCCGAGGGCGGGGAAATGCTGGCCAGGGTGGCGATCGAGCGTCTGGGTGGCGTCGACATCATCGCGCATGTGCTTGGTGGTTCGACCACCCCGGGCGGTGGCTTTGTCGCCCTGACGGACGAGTACTGGCTTTCCGAGCTGAACCTGAACCTCCTGGCCACAGTCCGTCTCGACCGGCTCCTGATTCCGCAGATGATCGAGCGGGGCAGCGGCGCGGTGGTGCACGTCACCTCCATCCAGTCGGTCCTGCCGCTCCCCGACGCAACCACCGCCTATGCCAGCGCCAAGGCCGCGCTCCGGACTTACAGCAAGTCCATCTCCAAGGAGCTGGGTTCCAAGGGCGTTAGAGTCAACGTCGTCTCCCCCGGCTGGATCATGACCGAAGGGACCGATGTATTTCTCAAGCGCATCCAAGCCGCCAACGGTGGCACTGTCGAGGACGCGCGCCAACTCGTACTGGCCGGCCTTGGCGGCATTGCCATAGGTCGCGGCGCCGAACCATCCGAGGTCGCCGAAGCCATCGCTTTCCTGGCCTCGGATCGCGCCTCGTCGATCCATGGTTCGGAGCTCGTCGTCGACGGCGGCACTGTCCCGACTGTCTGATCAAAGGGACTCGTCCACGCTTGGCCGAGCTGGCCTAGCATGGACCGACGCATGCCATGGCCCGATTGTCCCGACGTCCGCTCTCGGGCCTTAGAGCGAATGTCCGCTGCTGTGGCCCGTCGCGACATTTTGCGCTGCCGCCCGAAGTCGGTTGCTATAGGGGCAAGGCGGACATTGCTTTAGTCGCATCACGCCGCCGGGTTAATGGGTCCACGCCTCAGTTCTTGAACTTCTCGCCCGGATAGGCGCCCCACACCTGCGACTGGGCCATCCAGCCGGTGTGGCCGTCAAAGGTCATCTCGCACCATTGGCCGTCGCATTTCTTGATCGAGCCGATCACGCCCGGCTCGATGATGGCGATGACACCGGCGTCCTTGTCGGGCTCGTCGAGCAGGTTGACCTGCCCGCCCTTGCCGCGCTGCCAGGGCGCGACGATGGCGGTGCGCCGGCCGGAAAGCAGCGACTGGTTGATCCAGCCCTCCGATCCATCGGCATCGCGCACGCGCCGCCAGGTGTCGAATTCCTGAATGACTTCCATTGGCAGTCCGGCCTTCAGATACAT
>NZ_RZSB01000389.1:0-5647 GCF_004023285.1 Mesorhizobium sp. M2A.F.Ca.ET.067.02.1.1 | reverse complement strand
GTCGATGCGCGAGACCGGCGGCCAGTATTTCGCCGCCAGGTCGGCGTCGCCCGCTGGATAGGCCGCATCGAGCCGCGAGTAGGGATGCTTCCACTCAGCTGCGAGCGCCTCGGCGGCGGTGTGCGGAGCGTTGACCAGCGGATTATCGTTGGGCGGCCATTCGCCCTTTGCCACTTTTGCCGCCTCGCCGGCGATGGCGATCATCGCCTCGCAGAAGCGGTCGAGCTCACGCTTGGGCTCGGACTCGGTCGGCTCGACCATCAGCGTGCCGGCGACCGGGAACGACATGGTCGGCGCGTGGAAACCGTAGTCGATCAGGCGCTTGGCGATGTCGTCGACGCTGATGCCGGCGCTCTCCTTGAGCACGCGAGTGTCGAGGATGCATTCATGGGCGATGCGATCGTGCCTGCCCTTGTAGAGGAGCGGGAAGTGCGGCGCGAGCCGGGTGGCGATGTAGTTGGCGGAAACGATCGCCGTTTCCGTCGCGTGCTTCAGTCCCGAAGCGCCCATCATGCGGATGTACATCCAGGTGATCGGCAGGATGGAGGCGCTGCCGAACGGCGCCGCCGCCACGGCATGGGTAGTGCCTTCCGTCACGTGGCCGGGCAGGTAGGGCTTCAGATGGGCCTTGACGCCGATCGGACCGACACCCGGCCCACCGCCGCCATGCGGGATGCAGAAGGTCTTGTGCAGGTTCATGTGGCAGACGTCGGCGCCGATATCGCCTGGACGGGCGAGGCCGACCAGCGCGTTGAGGTTGGCGCCGTCGAAATAGACCTGGCCGCCATGCTCATGGACGATGGCGCAGAGGTCGCGCGCGCCTTCCTCGTAGACGCCGTGCGTCGAGGGGTAGGTGAACATCAGCGCCGCGAGGTCCTTCGAATGCTCGGCCGCCTTGGCCTTGAGGTCCTCGACATCGATGTTGCCGTCCTCGGTGCAACGCACGACGACGACGCTCATGCCGGCCATCGCGGCGCTCGCAGGATTGGTGCCATGCGCGGAGGACGGGATCAGGCAGACGGTGCGGTGACCTTCGCCGCGCGCGCGGTGATAGCCGCGAATGGCGAGCAGGCCGGCATATTCGCCCTGGCTGCCGGCATTGGGCTGCAAGGTCACGGCGTCGAAGCCGGTGATCTCCGACAGCCAGCCATCGAGATCGGCGATCATTGCGCGGTAGCCGCCCGAATGGCCGGCAGGCGCGAAGGGATGCAGATTGGCGACGCTGGGCCAGCTCACCGGCATCATTTCAGCGGCGGCATTGAGCTTCATCGTGCAGGAGCCGAGCGGGATCATGGCGCGGTCGAGCGCCAGGTCCTTGTCGGCCAGCCGGCGCAGGAAGCGCATCATGTCGGTCTCGGAGCGGTTCTCGTGGAAGACCGGCTGCGTCAGGAACTCCTTGCCGCGCGGCTTGCCGGGCATCGAGCCGCCGTCTGCGCCTGGCTTGGCGCCGAAAAGGCCGGCTATGGCCTCGAGATCGGCTTCCGTCGAGGTCTCGTCGAAGGCGATGCTGATCTTGTCCGCATCGATGACGCGCAGCAGCCGGCCTGTCTTCTCCGCCGCGGTGGCGATCGCGCTGGCCTTGCCCTTCACCTCGACCGTCACCGTGTCGAAGCGGCTTGCGCCGAGCACCGATACGCCGGCGGCTTTGAGACCTGAGGCGAGGCGGTCGGCAAGGCCGTGGATGCGACCGGCAATCGCCTGGAGGCCGGCAGGGCCATGCCAGATCGCATAGGCCGTGGCCATGTTGGCCAGCAGCGCCTGCGCGGTGCAGATGTTGGAGGTGGCCTTGTCGCGGCGGATGTGCTGCTCACGCGTCTGCAGCGCCAGCCGGTAGCCGGGGCGGCCCTTGGTGTCGGTCGACTGGCCGACGAGGCGGCCGGGCATCAGACGGGTCAGCTTGTCGGAAACGGCGCAATAAGCGGCATGCGGGCCGCCGAAACCCATCGGCACGCCGAAGCGCTGCATCGGACCGACGGCGATGTCGGCGCCGAGCTGCGCCGGCGCATCCGTCAGCGTCAGCGCCAGCGGATCGGCGATGAAGACGACCAGCGCGCCGGCGGCGCGGGCCTTCTCGATCGCCGCCTTGTGATCGCCATAGACGCCCAACGTGTCCGGCCAGGAGACGAGCAGGGCGGCGGTGTTGTCGTCGATCGTCTCGCCATCGACCTCGATGCCGAGCGGCTCGGCGCGGGTGCGCACGACGTCCAGCGTCTGCGGGTGCGGGGTGCCTGCAAGCGCCACCTTGGTGCGCTTGTCGCGATGATGGCGCAGCGCGATGCCGACGGCCTCGGCAACGGCGGTCGCTTCATCGAGCAGCGAAGCCGACGCCACCGGCAGGCCGGTGAGCTCGGTGACCAGGGTCTGGAAGTTGAACAGCATTTCCAACCGGCCCTGGCTGATCTCGGCCTGGTAGGGCGTGTAGGCCGTGTACCAGGCCGGATTCTCGAACAGGTTGCGCTGGATGACCGGCGGCACGAAGACGCCGTGATAACCGGCGCCGATGAAGCTCTTCAGCACCGTGTTCTTCGCCATCATCGCCGACAATTCGGCCAGCGCTTCGGCTTCGCTCGCCGGAGCGGGCAGGTCGAGTGGCCGATCGAGGCGGATCGACTTCGGCACGGCCTGGCTGATCAGCGTTTCGACGGATGGAACGCCGATGGCGGCGAGCATCGCCCTGACGTCGTTGACGGAGGGACCGATATGGCGGGCCGAGAAAGGAGCAGGTGCTGCGGTCATTTCCAAGATCCTGTTGTCAGCCGATATGGGCTTTGTAGGCGGCCTCATCCATGAGGCTGTCGAGTTGACCTTCGTCGGAGAGCTTCATCTTCCAGAGCCAGCCGTCGCCGGTCGCCGCCGAATTGACCAGCGAAGGGTCGGCCGACAGTGAGCCGTTGGCCTCGGTAATCTCGCCGTCGACCGGCGCGTAAACGTCCGAAGCCGCCTTCACGGATTCGACGACGACGGCGGTATCGCCCTTGGCGAGCTTGCGGCCAATTTCCGGCAGCTCGACGAAAACGAGATCGCCGAGCTGTTCCTGCGCATAGTCGGTGATGCCGACAGTGGCGACGCCGCCTTCGACGCGGAGCCATTCATGGTCTTCAGTGAAATAGGTCTTTGCCATTCGGAATCATCCTTTGCGGTAGCGGTGTGGGGTAAAGGGCAGGGACGTGACGTCGACCGGGATTTTCGTCCCGCGGACATCGGCGAAGAGTTTCGTGTCGGGCTTGGCCAGCGCGGTGTCGACATAACCCATGGCGACAGGGTGGCCGGTCGAAGGGCCGAAGCCGCCGGAGGTGACATGGCCGGCCGGATTGCCGCCGGCATCGACGAGCGTCGCGCCTGCGCGCACCGGCTGGCGGCCGTCGGGCTTCAGGCCGACGCGCTTCTGCGACGGCCCGCGCTCCAGGATCGAGCGCAGCGCGTCGGCACCGATGAAATGGCCAGTGGCGCGAACCTCCTTCGAGATCGCCCACATCAGCCCGGCGCTTGCCGGATCGATCTCCGGCGTCAGGTCCTGGCCATGCAGGCAGAGACCGGCTTCGAGGCGAAGGCTGTCGCGGGCGGCGAGGCCGATCCATTGCACGCGCTCGTCTTCCAGGAGTTTGGCGACGAGATCCCGCGCGTCCTTCTCCGGCAGGCCGATCTCGAAACCGTCCTCGCCGGTGTAGCCTGACCGGCTCATGAACCAGTTCTGGCGCGGCTCGATGCCATGCATGAAGAGCAGCGAGCCGGTCTCGATGCCGGCCCGTGCCAAAGCCGCCCAGGCATCCGGACCCTGAATCGCCAGGAAGACGCGGTCGAGCGGCTCGACCGTGGCGTCGAAACCGGCGGAGAGCGTGCGCAGATGCTTCTCGTCCTCGATGGCGTTGCCGGCATTGGCTACGACCATGAACCGGTCGTCGCCAAGGCGCGTGACGATCAGGTCGTCGATAATGCCGGCAGCCTCGTTGAGGAAAAAAGTGTATTTGGACTGCGAGATGTCCAGCGCGCCGGCATCAAGCGGGCAGGCCCGGTTCAACAGCGCCGCGGCGCCCGGACCGTCGACCTCGAACAGCTTCATATGCGAGATGTCGAACAGCCCGGCGTGCTCGCGCGTGTGCAGGTGCTCCTTCATCACGCCGGGCGGATAGGTGAGCGGCATCGACCAGCCGGCAAAAGCGCCGAAGCGCGCGCCCGCGGCCTGATGCAAATCCTCGAGGGGTAGGTGCCTGGTGTCTTCGCCTGTCATGTCTTCTCCAGAGTCGCACGCAATCGACCGCCATTGGCGGCCTGTTCCGTGCCCCTCTGTCTGAAGCCTGAGAGACTCGCGCCCCGTAACTCTGTCGGCAGCGCTTACACCTTCGGCGCGGGGCCAGGCCCCGACTTTCCAGAGTTGTCTTTCCCGTCAACGGTTCTTTTGCCTGAGAGATTTCGGGCGATTTCCCCTTCGGCGACAGCTTGCGCTGCTCTCTCCCGCAAACAGGTGGGACTCACAAACCGAGCCCCCGACGCGCCATCCATAGCTCGTTGACGACACCTTGTCACCTCCCAGCGACATGTTGCCGACAAGTCTTCGCTAACCACGCCATTTGCCCGTTTCTCAAGACACCGCTGTTAAACCTGACGGGATAACGCCGGCAAAAGGCGACAGGCAGGGACGGCAGATGGGCGAATTGATCATGAGCGCTCCGTTGGCGGGGCTGATGTCGAAGAACAAGATCACGGCTGAGAACGTGGCAATGCTGCGGCGCGAGGTATTCGCCGACGGCGTGGTGAGCCGCGGCGAGGCGGAGGCGCTGTTCGCGCTCGACCAGACGGCGCGCGACAAATGCGGAGAATGGGCACCGTTCTTCGTCGAGGCGGTGACCGACTACATCGTCCACCAGGAAAAGCCGGAAGGCTATATCTCGGAGGAGAATGCCGACTGGCTGGTCCGCACCGTCTCGCGTGACGGCATGGTCGACAGCCGCACGGCACTCGAGCTGCTGGTGCATGTGCTGGAGGAAGCGAAATCCTCACCCGGCCAGCTTTCGGCCTATGCGCTGGAGCAGGTCGCGCATGCGGTGATCGGCGGCAAGGGGCCGTTGATGATCGGCGGAGAGCTGGTTCCGGGCTTGATTGCCAGGGCCGAGGTCGATCTCCTTCGCCGCATCCTCCATGCCTTCGGCGGCGACGGCAACATCGCCATTACCAAAGCCGAGGCAGAGGTGCTGTTCAGGATCAATGACCGAACAGCGGCCGCAGACAATGATCCGTCCTGGAACGAGCTCTTCGTCAAGGCGATCGCCAACTATATCATGTGCTCGGCCGGCTACGAGCCGCCGACGCGCGAAGCGGCGCTGCGCCATGAAAACTTCCTTGACGAGGCAGGCCCGACGCTCGGTGGGTTCTTCAGCCGGATGGTGTCGGGCGGATTCGCCGCGGTCCTCGAAGCCTATCATTCTCCCGGCGATATCGAGGCCGAATGGGAAGCCAGGAACCGGGCCGCCGAGGCGCTTGCCCGCCGTGCCGAGACCATCGATGCCGACGAAGCCAAATGGCTGGTCGAGCGCGGCGGCGGCCAGCGGCCGCTGCGCGACAACGAGCGCGCGCTGCTGACGCTGATCAGGCACGCTTCGCCGGAAATCCATCCGGCGCTGAAGCCGCTGCTGGATAAAGTCGCTTAGGC
>NZ_RZSB01000388.1:0-5650 GCF_004023285.1 Mesorhizobium sp. M2A.F.Ca.ET.067.02.1.1 | reverse complement strand
GTCCACGCCCCGGCCAATGCGGCCGCCGCGCAGGACTTCATCCTGGCCAAGAGCAGTGGCTACGACACCGTCGTCGGCGAGCGCGGCGGCCAGCTTTCGGGCGGCGAGCGCCAGCGTATCGCCATCGCCCGCGCCGTGCTGAAGGATGCGCCGATCCTGGTGCTCGACGAGGCGACCAGCGCTCTCGACGTCGAGACCGAGGATCGCGTCAAGGAAGCGATCGACGAGCTGCGCCGCAACCGCACGACGTTCATCATCGCCCACCGCCTGACCACGGTCCGCGACGCCGACCTCGTCGTCTTCATGGACAAGGGCAAGGTGGTCGAGATGGGCGGCTTCACCGAGCTGTCGCTGCGCAATGGCCGCTTCGCCGCCCTGCTGCGCGCCGGCGGCCTGCTCAACGACGAAGAGGTCCGCCGTCTCAGCCGTCCGGTGACGGAAGCGGCGTAATCCTAGAGCTCCCCCTTCCCCCCTTGTGGGGGAAGATGTCGCCGAAGGCGACGGATGAGGGGTGCTCCAGGGAAAGCCAGTGTCTCACTCCGCTGGAACACCCCTCATCCGTCTCGGCGCTGCGCGCCGATCCACCTTCTCCCACAAGGGGGAAGGGAGGTCGATCCTGCGACACTCTCCCAATTGCCCCAAAGCCACTGCGGGTCTATTTAGGTCGCCATGAGCGACGCCACTTCACGCTTTTCCGGCTGGATCGATCTCGCCAACCCGACGCGCTTTGTCGGGCTGGCCGACAAGATCATTCCGTGGCTGGCGGCGGTCGCGGTGATCCTGCTTGGCGTGGGCCTCTATATGAGCTTCACCGCGCCGGAGGATTTCCAGCAGGGCATCACGGTACGCATCATGTATATCCACGTGCCTTTTGCCTGGCTCGCCATGATGTGCTACACGATCATGGCGATCTCGGCGCTGGGCACGCTGGTCTGGCGCCATCCGCTGGCCGATGTCGCGCTGAAATCGGCGGCCCCGATCGGCGCCACCTTCACCGCGCTGGCGCTGATCACCGGCTCCATCTGGGGCAAGCCGATGTGGGGCACCTGGTGGGTGTGGGACGCGCGGCTGACCTCGGTCTTCGTGCTTTTCCTGATGTATCTCGGCATCATCGCGCTGACCCGCGCGCTGGATGACGCGGGCCGCGCCGCCTGGGCGGCCGCCATCATCACGCTGGTCGGCTTCATCAACATCCCCATCATCAAATTTTCGGTCGACTGGTGGAACACGCTGCACCAGCCGGCCTCCGTCTTCCGCCTCGGGGGCCCGACCATCGACCCATCGATGCTATGGCCACTCGCCGTGATGGCGCTGGGTTTCACCGTGCTGTTCTTCGCCCTGCATCTGATGGCGATGCGCACGGAGATCTTCAGGCGGCGGGTGACGGCGATGCGGAGAGTGGCGGCAAGGCAGGCGGAGAGTGCCCCTTCTCCCCTTGTGGGAGAAGGTGGATCGGCGCGTTAGCGCCGAGACGGATGAGGGGTGTTCCAGCGGAGTGAGACGCTGGCATTACCTGGAGCACCCCTCATCCGTCGCCTTCGGCGACACCTTCTCCCACAAGGGAGAAGGAAAAGCGCTCAGCCCATCTTCCCTCGCGCCGCCACCGGCAGCGTTTCCAGTACCTTGTCGCCGTCGATCAGATGCACCTGGTCGAACAAATTCGTCACCACGCAGCAATGATCGGGCACGACGCGCACCCGCTCACCGATGCCCAAGGCGGCGCCATGGGCAAGCGTGACGGTGCCGTGCTCTTCGCTCAAACCCGTTACGCGGGCGCCCGGCATGCCGAGCAGCTCGCCGAAATCCGGCAGGCCGAGCGTATCGGAAGACAGCGCCTTGCTGCCGCTGTCAAGGATGGTGCGGGTCGGCGTCGGGTGGCTGACGACGGTGGCAAGCACCGTCAGCGCGCAGTCGTCCAGCGTGCCGACGCCTTTGGCGACCTGGTAGCGGTCGAGGTAGATGTAGGTGCCGGGCCGGTATTCGGTGACGATGCTGTTCTCGCCGGAGCGCCACATATCCGGCGTGCCGCCGCTGGAGACGCGCACGCATTCGAGCCCCGCCGCGGCAAGCGCGTCGTGCGCGCTTTTCAGCCAGGCCTCGGCTTGCGCCGCGCCGCCGGCCGCCGGATAGGTCATCAGCCCGCCGAAGGCGAGGCCCTTGGCCTGGTCGATCACCTTCGCCAGCGCCACCGCATCGGCCGGGGTCTGCACGCCACAGCGGCCCATGCCGGTGTCGCACTCGACCAGCACCTGCAGCGGATGGCCGGTATCGGTGAAGGTGGCGGCCAGCCCCTCCAGCGTCTCATGGCTGTCCGCCGTCACCGAGAGCGTGACGCGCCCATGCAGCGCCTTCAGCCGCTCCAGCTTGGCGCGGCCAAGGATGTTGTAGGGCAGGAAAATATCCTCGAGCCCCGCATCGGCCATCACTTCGGCCTCGCCGATCTTCTGGCAGGTGATGCCGACGGCGCCGGCCGCCACCTGCTTCTTCGCCCAGTAGGGTAGCTTGTGCGTCTTGATGTGCGGCCGCAGCTTCAATCCATGGGCGTCGGCATGCGCCTGCGCCTTTTTGATGTTGGCTTCGGCGCGGGCCGCATCGATCAGGATCGCCGGCGTGTCGAGGTCGTCTATGCTTGGCATGAAAGTCACCATTCAAAGCATGTCTCCCGAGAGCGGGATCCGGTTTCGGGATAAAGACATGCGCAAAATCGAAAAGTCCGGCTGGGTTTATGGTCCCGATCCGGCTGGATGTCACGGGGCCAGAACAGCGGGTTTGCGTCGACAGCCGACCGGCATTGGGCTATTCGGATGGGCAGATTTCAGCAAGGCATCGGCCGGAGGACAACCACCATGAAGCGCTCCAAGATCAACGACATCATCCGCGAAGCCGACGCCTTCATCCGCTCCTTCGGCTATATCATGCCGCCCTTCGCCTATTGGTCGCCGGAAGAGATGAAGGCGCACAAGGCCGACTCTTCCGCCATCTTAACCTCACGCCTCGGCTGGGACATCACCGACTACGGCCAGGAGAAGTTCGACGAGCTTGGCCTGTTCCTGTTCACCGTGCGCAACGGCCGCTACGAGGACATGAAGCTCGGCATGGGCATGCTCTATGCGGAGAAGATTATGATCTCGCGCAAGGACCAGCTCTCGCCGATGCACCGCCACAACATCAAGGCCGAAGACATCATCAACCGCGGCGGCGGCAAGCTGGTGCTGGAGCTCTTCATGCACGACCGCGACGGCGGCATCGACCCGAAGGCCGAAGTGTCAGTGCCGGTCGACGGCACCATCACCAGATTGCCGGCCGGCGGGCTCCTGAAGCTCGATCCCGGCCAGAGCGTCACACTTTTGCCCGGCGTCTGGCACGCCTTCTGGGCCGAGGGCAAGGACGTGCTGATCGGCGAGGTCTCGACCGTCAATGATGACCTCACCGACAACGTTTTCCGCGACCCGATCGGCCGCTTCTCCAACATCGACGAGGACGTCGCGCCGCTGCACCTTCTGGTGTCGGATTACGAGAAGTGGGTGGGGTAGGCGAGGGAGGCTTCGCTACCGCGCATACTTATCCGCCTTGCGGTTCCCAAGCAGCAGCTTGCGTTCCAGATGCGCGCGCAGCTCGCCGTAATAGGCGGTGAGGAAAGCCTTTGAATCGATCGGCTCGAACCTGGCGCCGATCTTGCGGGCTATGGTCTCCGCCACCGCCTTGAGCGCCGAATGATCGTCGCGGCGCAGCACTTCTTCCAGCTTCTGCAGCTCGGCGATGCCATAGGCGTCGAGTTGCGCGGGGCTGAACTGGAAGCGGGCGGCAACCGGGTCCTTGCGCAGCGACAGGTCCTCAACCAGCGCCACTTTCGGCGCCTCGACCACCCAGGTGCCGGCGAGCAGGTCGCCGATCCTCAGCCGGTCGCGGTTGAACAGCGGGAACAGCGAGAACAGCAGCGCCCAGACCAGACCGAAAATGGTCGACAGCGTGTCGGCGACATCGGCGCTGGCGCGCGCGGCGAGGATCGACAGCGGCAGGAACACCTCGATCTCGCGCATCAGGTTGCGCGCGATGACCTGGTCCAGCGTGAGGCCGGCGCCGCTGCGCGACGCGACTCTCACGCCGACCATGCGCTTGCCCGGGGTGGCTGCCCGCCGTCCCGTTTCGAAGGCGATGAAATAGACGTTGCGCAGGAAGAAGATGAAGATGATCCAGACGATGAACAGCGGCTCGGCATCCTGCACGCCAAGCCCGCCAAGGCCAAACAGCGCGACGAGGCTGACCACGACCGCCGCCACGACGATGATCACCACGTCGAGCAGGAAACCGGATGCCCGGGTGCCGGCATCCGCCAGTTTCACGCGCAGGTCGACGCCCTCCGGCGTGACAAGCGGGCGGATCAACGCCGCTGGATTCTTGATCTTTGCTGTCCTAGCGGTCGCCATGCCGCACCATCCGGAACAGGTAGAAATAACAGATCCATAAGGCGAGCATGCCGCCGCCGATCGAATAGCGGATAACGTCGCTGGTGATCGTCTGCCGGCCGATGCCTTCCAGCAATCCAGCGAAAAGCAGCATCACCGTGACGCCGATCATGGCGGTCGCCGCCACGCGTCCGGCTCGCGCCGCGGCGGCCATACGGGTGAGCTCGCCGGGAAAGGCGATGCTGGTGCCGATGCGCATCCCGGCCGCGCCCGCGATGGCGATGGCGAACAGTTCCGTCGTGCCATGGATCGAAAGCCAGCCGCCGAGCTCGAAGCCCAGGCCCTTGGCGGCATAGATCTGGAAAATGGCGCCGAGCATGCAGCCATTCATCAGGATGATCAGCACGCTCGGCACGGCAAAGGCGAAGCCAAGCGCGAAGGCCAGGATCGACACCTGCGTGTTGTGCGTGAAGAGATAGGCGGCAAAGCCGGACAGGAAATGGTCGCCGCCGCCGTAAAGCAAGCTGCGCAAGACCTCGGCCGACGAATCCGGGTTGCGCCCGCCCGCCAGGCTCGGCGCGATGATGGCGTCGTACCAGCGCTTGTCGGAGGCGACCAGCCAATAGCCGGCGATCGCGCCGATCACCGTGAGGGCGACCGACGCCCACACTTCGCGCCACAGGTCGCGGATCGCCGCCGGCCAGTCGTGCAGGAAAAAATCGCCGACGCGCGTCCTCAAGGAGCGCCGCGCGCCGTAGAGGTAGAAATAGCCGCGCAGGCAGAGCGCCTCGAGATAGGCGATCAGGGCGCTGTCGAGCGAGGTCGCGCGCGCCACCGAAAGCGAGGACAGCGCCGAGCGGTAAAGCAGGGGCAGCGAGAGCAGCTCGTCTTCCGACAGCGCGCGTGGCGCGCGCTTCTCGACGCGCGCCAGCAGCGCCTCGAAGGCTTTCCAGTCGGCCTCGCGCTCCTGGCGGAAGCTTGCCAGCGACTGGCGCACTGCATCGGTGCCGGCCGACAGCGTCATAGAAGGTTCTCCTCCTTGAGCTGGATATAGCGCTCGACCAGCGCCGGGCCGAGCCGCTGATGGTCGGCCTCGATGACATGCGCGCCGAGCAGCCTGAGCCTGCCGATCACCACTTGCCGCTGCCGCAAGAGGTCGCCGGCGGTGACAGCGCGGGCGACCTCTTGCGGCAGCGGCAAGTGGTGATCGGCAGGCTCAGGCTGCTCGGCGCGCATGTCATCGA
>NZ_RZSB01000387.1:0-5654 GCF_004023285.1 Mesorhizobium sp. M2A.F.Ca.ET.067.02.1.1 | reverse complement strand
GTCCCAACTGCTCGTGGTCGACAGCGTCATCTCGCCTTCCAGCGCCAGGCCCGCGGCCGGCGCGCCATAGAGGAAGCGGCCGTCGACGGTGGCGTTGGCGGTCTCGCCCTGGGCGATCTCCCTCTTGTCGGCGGTCAGGTCGAATTCGATGCGATCCGGCACGAAGTCCTCGACCAGGAACATCTGGCTGGCGACCGGCGACTGCTTGGGATCGGTGTAGATCGACACCGTCCAGGTGCCGCGCATGGCGTTGGCTTCGAGCGGCAGGTCGACGGCATGGCCGCCGGCGGACTCGCCATTGCTGACGATGCGGCGGTTCTCGACGCCGTCCGGACGGGTGAAGATGAAGGTCAGCGGCAGGTTCTCGACCGCTTTTGCCGCGCCGTCGCGGGCAAGCGCCGCGACATGGACGTCCTCGCCGGCGCGGTAGATGCCGCGCTCCGTCCAGGCATAGACGTCGAGCGCGCCGGGCGAGGCGCGCCCTTCGACGCCGCGATCCGACAGGTCGAAGCCGGCTTTGCCCATGTCGAGGAAGACAAAGTCATTGTCGCCCTGCTTGGCCATCAGCACGGCCGGCACCATGCCGTTTTCGCCGCGGGTCAGCCCCGGATTGAAGACGGCGTGGCCCTCGGCGTCAGTGGTCGCGGTGCCGAGGATTTCGTTGTTCCTGGCGAGCAATGTCAGTTCGGCGCCGGAAATCGGCTTGGCCGAGCCCAGCGAACGGGCAAAGACGTTGAGCCCGTCCTGGCCGGTATAGGTGGAAAGGCCGATGTCGGAGACCACGAACCACTGCGTGGCGCGCGAACCGTAATCGTCGCTCTTGTCGTCGACCGGCTGCGCGGTCAGCACATAGACGCCGGGCTTGCGCTGCGGGATCGCCTCATCAACCGGGAAAGAGGTGGTCACCTCCTTGTTGAGATCGTTGGTGATGTCGAGCGTGCCGGACCAGACGGGCTCGCCCATCTGGTCGGAAATGGTGGAAATATCGTAGCCGTCGAGCTGATGCAGGAACTGATAACCGGACAAAAGCTGCGCCAGCGAACGATCACCGATGCGATAGAGCGTCATCTTGGCGGCGTTCATGTTGACGGTGACGACCGGAATGCCGCGGCGGGCGCCGGCCGGCAGCACGAAACTGTCGCCGGTGAAGCGGGCTGACGGGGCGCGGTCCTGAACGTAGATCGACAGCACGACAGGCGCCGCGATCGTTTCACCGATTGCCGCCGGCAAGCCGGCGCGGAAAGTCACGTCATAATGCTGGCCGTGTTCCAGGCCCTCGACGCAGATCTGCTTGTCCTTGGCCTCGACGGCCTTGGGCGCGGCATTGTCGACGGTCACGAATTGCGCATAGTCGACGCCGGTCTTGACCAGTTCTTCGGAGAACTGGGCGCAGATGAGCGGCGAAGAGGAATCGGCGTCGACGGTGTGCTCGACGACGCGGAAACCCTTGCGTGCCTTGAGGTCGGCATAGTCGGCCTGGACGGCCGGCGAGCTCACCAGCGCAAGGCTCGCCTCATAGGCCTGAAGCGACGGCCGGTAGAGATCGCGCTTGTCGAGGCCGGCGCCAAGCAGCGCCAGCGCCTCGGCGCGGGTCTTTGCCGTGCGCACCAGCTTGTAGGCGTTGAAGGCCGCCGACGTGGCGTTCATCGGGAAAGTCGAGGGTTCGGTGGTGTTCGACGCCGGCTCCACGGCGAGTATCTCGCGAGCCAGCGCCAGCCAGAGCGCGCCGTCATCGGGCAGAACGGAGATCGCGGCCTCGTATTTCTGCGTGGCAAGGCGATGGTCGCCGGTGAGCGAGGCCTGCTCGGCGGCGGCCTGCAAGGCAGCAAGGCCCTCGGTCGGCTTGTCATAGGCCGGATCGGTCAGCTTGTTGCGGAACTGCTGGGCCTGGTCGGCCATCCAGTTCGGGAAAAAGGGCAGAGCCGGCGGAGCGCCGATATCGGGGTCGCCATCGACATTCGCGACCTTGCCGGCAACGGCACCGGTGAAGGATTTCAACTGGTTATAGTCGGATTTGAGAAAGCACCACTTTGCCTTGGTGTTGTAGGTGAAGGCGCGGCAGGCGGTATCGCCAAGGCATGTGGTCTTGCACTGGTCGAGGCTGACATTCTGCTCCGATCTCAGGTCGAAGCCGAAATAGTCGGAATTGTCGGTCGTCACGATTCGCCGGGCTTCGGCCGCAAGCGCCGCCCCGCCCAGGGCGAAAAAGATGAGAAGAAGGAAAGAGACACCACGAGCCGCGCGCATTGCCATACCACCCTCCAGACATCGCCAGCGTCCGGGCATGATCAAGCTTCGTGCAGGCTTGTCAACGCCGGAACGCCGCGGGTTTTTCACCCGCCAACGGTTTCCATGCCGGCCAAAGGCCGGTATTTCGACAGAACCTCTATGAGACGGATCACACTTTCTTGCGGAATCGCAAAAGGTGTGAATTCCAAGCCCGGTCCATTTCAGACAATTGGATTGTGGCCCCTTTACGAACATTTCGGAACTTCATTCCAATTTTAGTTTTGTCGACTAGGTTGTCTTAATGCCGGCGCGTGAAAAGCAGATGTCAGGAGGGTTCGCGCCAGGGCGCGGGCTTCCGCGCGCCCTGCTTTTCGCGCTTTTTTGCGCCGCAATGCTGGCCGGGGAGGTACGGCAGGCGGCGGCTTTCGAGATTTTCGGCATCAAGCTCTGGGGCTCGTCCAAGGACGAGGATGCCGACATCGTCGATCCGCTTCGCTATTCCGTGACGCTCAATGCGCCTGATGCCGACAAGGATCTAGTGAAAAGGCTCGAAAACGCCTCGGCGCTGAAGAACGACGAGGACCATCCGGTGTCGGGATCGCTCGGCCTGATGGCTAAGGCGCGCGGCGACCGCGAACAACTGGTCGCCGCGCTCTACGCCGATGCCCGCTACGAAGGCGTGGTCACCATAACGATCGAAGGCAAGTCGATCGACGAGTTGCCGCCGGACGCCGAATTCAAGGGGCCGCAGCCCATTCCGGTCGTCGTCAGCGTCGCACCCGGGGCGAAATTCACGCTTGGCAATATCCGGCTGAAGGGCGATGCCGCCGGGCTGGCGAGCGCCGATTTCGGGCTGATCGCCGGCGGCGATGCCGGCTCCGGCGCCGTGCTCAAGGCCGAAGCGCTGATCGTGCGAGCGCTGAAGGACGAGGGCAGGCCGCTTGCAAAGATCACAGACCGCGAGATCGTCGCCGAGCACGCCAGCTCGACGCTGGACGTGACGTTGACGGTGGCGGCCGGCCCGGTCGCCGGCTATGGCGACACCACGGTCGAGGGCACGGAAAAGGTCGATCGCGACTTCACCGAATACATGACCGGGCTGAAGCGGGGCCAGCAATATTCGCCGCAGGAAATCGACGATGCCCGCGACCGGCTGCTCGGCCTCGAGGTCTTCAACAGCGTGACCATCAAGGAAGGCGACAGCCTCGACGCCAACGGCAACATCCCGATCGACGTCCAGGTAAGCGAGCGCAAGCCGCGCTTTTTCGGCCTCGGCGGCACGTTCTCGAATACGGAAGGGCTGGGGCTAGAAGGCTATTGGGGACACCGCAACCTGTTCGGCCAGGCCGAGAAGCTGCGCATCGACGGTTCGATCAGCGGCATCGGCAGCAACAGCCTTTCAGCTCTCAACTACAATGCCGGCGTCATGTTCGAGAAGCCGGGCGTGCTCGGGCCGACGTCGAAATTCTTCACCGGCGTCAAGACTGTGTTCGAGCACCCCGATGCCTATGACCATTTCTCGGTGAAGGGCGACGTCGGCGTTTCCTACGATCTCGACAAGCAGCAGCGGGTCTCGGCCGAATTCGACCTCGACTATTCGAGGATCACCGACGCTTTCGGCAAGCATACCTATCTGATCGCCAGCGTGCCGCTGCAATATGTCTATGACAATCGCGACAACAAGCTCAACCCGACCAGGGGCTTCCGCTTCCTCGCCTATGCCGAGCCAAGCTACGACATATTGAACGGCGCGACCTTCCTGAAGCTGAAGGGCGAGGGCTACACCTATCAGTCGCTGGACACGGCAAGCAGGTTCTTGCTCGCCGAACGCGCAACGCTGGGCTCGATCGTCGGCACCGGCCTGCAGAACGTGCCCGCCGACCGGCGCTTCTATTCCGGCGGCGGCGGCTCGGTGCGCGGTTATTCCTACCAGGGCATCGGCCCGAAGGATATTGACGGCCAGCCGATCGGCGGCCTCTCCTTCTTCGAGACCTCGGTGGAGATGCGTATCGGCGTCACCGACACGATCGGCATCGTTCCCTTCGTCGATGCCGGCACGGTCTCGATCAAATCCTTCCCGGATTTCTCGGATGTGAAGGTCGGCGCCGGCGTCGGTCTGCGCTACATTACCCCGTTCGGGCCACTGCGCATCGACGCGGCGGTGCCGCTAAACCGCGATCCGGGCGATCCGCATTTCGGCATCTATGCCGGCATCGGCCAGGCGTTCTGACGATGAAGATCTTTTGGCGCATCCTCCGCATCTTTATCTACACGCTGCTTCTGCTGCTGGTGGTGGCGATCGGCGCCCTGGTCGTCCTGACAGGCACCGAAGGCGGCCGTCAGAACCTCGCCGGCCTGATCTCGAAGATGGCCTCGAGCGAGGACCGAAAGGTTACGGTCGCCGGCATCGAAGGCATCTGGTCGGGGGCGCTCAGGGTCGATCATGTCGTGCTGGAGGACCGCGCCGGCCCCTGGATGGTCGCACGCAACGTGGCGCTCGACTGGTCGCCGACGGCGCTGCTCTCCCGGAATTTCAATGCTGACCGCTTCGCCGCCGAGCGGATCGAGCTGGCGCGGCTGCCGCAGCCGAGCCAGCAGCCGTCGCAGGGCGGCTCGTCCAGCCTGCCGGTGTCGATCGACGTGAAGCAGATCGACCTGCCGGAGATCGCGCTGGGACAGGAGCTTGCCGGCAGCGGGATCGCCGAACTGGCCGCCAAGGGCTCGCTCCAGGCCGATCCGTCGCCGCTGGCGATCGAGAGCGTGCTCAATGTCTCCCGCCATGACGGCAAGCAAGGCAATGTCGACGCCAAGATCCACTTCGCGCCGGCCGACAACAAGCTCGACCTCGATCTCAAGGCGTCGGAACCGGCCGGCGGCATCATCGCCAATCTGCTCAAACTGCCGAATGCGCCGCCCGTCAACATCGTCGTTTCCGGCAGCGGACCTTTGGCCAATTGGAGCGGCGTCGGCACCTTTATGGTCGACAACCGGATCGTCACCCAGTTCACCGGCCGACACCAGCTGTCCGATAAGGGTCATCACATCGAGGCCAAGGGCGACGGCGAATTCGAGCCGTTCCTGCCGGAGAAGATAAAGTCGCTGTTTGCCGGCAAGACGAGCTTCGACCTCGCCGGAACGGCCACCGCATCGGGTGGGATCGATATCGAACAGGCCACCATCGAGAGCGACTCCGTGCACGGCGCCGCAACCGGCAATGTCGATCCGAAGGGCGCCAGCGACCTGGCCGTCGAGCTTGCCGCCAAGGACAAGCCCGTCACCATCGATGTCGGCAACAGCGCGGTTCCGATCCTGGTCGCGGTTGAAAAGGCCACAGTGCGCGCCTTCGGCGACGGCAAGGCGCCGATGGTCGATATCGGCACGTCGCTCACCTCGGTCGCCGTCGGCGGCACCCAGCTCAACAATAT
>NZ_RZSB01000386.1:0-5655 GCF_004023285.1 Mesorhizobium sp. M2A.F.Ca.ET.067.02.1.1 | reverse complement strand
GATTGTTTCGCCGTCGCCGACGCCTATGGCGACATCAGAGGCTCGGGCGACGGGTTCTTCCGCGACGACACGCGCGTGCTCTCCGAATTCCGGCTGACCGTCGGCGGCAGGCCGATGTCGCTGCTCGGCGCTTCACTCAGCCAGGACAATGTGCTGTTCACGTCCAACCTGACCAACCTGCCGATCCAGAGCGCCGTTGGCCGCGACATCCCACAAGGCGCGATCCATATCGAACGGGTCAGGCTGATCTGGCAGGACCGGTTGTTCGAGCGGATCACGCTTTCCAACTACAGCCGCGAGCATTCGACCATCACCGTCTCGCTGCATTTCGCCGCCGATTTTCGCGACATGTTCGAGGTGCGTGGTTCGACGCGGGTGAAGCGCGGCACGACGCATTTGGCGAAGACCGACAAGGAGTCCGTCATGCTCGGCTATGATGGGCTTGACGGGCTGCCCCGCCTGTCGGCGATCTCGTTCTCGCAGGCGCCCGACCAACTGAGCGACAACCGTGCGGATTTCCTCATCGCGGTGACCAAGCGCAGCCAGAAAGTGCTCTATATCGAAGTCGGACCGGAAGTCTCCGAGGCTCCCAGTCGCGACCGTTTCCGCGCCGCGGCGGCACGAGCTCGCTTCGGCATGCGTGCCAAGCGGCGTCATGGCGCTACGGTGCACAGTTCGGGCCGCGTCTTCAACGACTGGGTCGAGCGTGCCCGCGCCGACGTGGCACTGCTCACCACCGAGCTTCCGACCGGGCCCTATCCCTATGCCGGCATCCCCTGGTTCTCGACGGCGTTCGGCCGCGACGGGGTGATCTCCAGCCTGCAGATGCTTTGGCTCAATCCGGGCCTGGCGCGCGGCGTGCTGGCATTTCTGGCCGAGCACCAGGCGACCGAAACGTCGCCTTTTTCGGATTCCCAGCCGGGCAAGATCATGCATGAGACGCGCAAGGGTGAGATGGCGGCGCTGCGCGAGCTTCCGTTCGGGCGCTACTATGGCGGTGTCGATACCACGCCGCTCTATATCCATCTGGCTTCGGCCTATGCCGACCGCACCGGGGACATGGCCTTCATCGACAAATTGTGGCCTTCGCTCAAGGCCGCCGCAGAATGGACGGAGGAGGCGAGCCGCGCCACCGGCTTCGTCACCTACCAGCGCGCCGCCGAGTCCGGTCTCGCCAACCAGGGCTGGAAGGACAGCTTCGATTCGGTGTTCCACGCCGACGGCCGCATTCCAAAAGGGCCGATCGCGCTGGTCGAGGTGCAGGGCTACGTCTTCGCCGCCTTCCGGGGCCTGGCGGCGCTGGCGCGCCGCCGCGGCGAATTCGCCGATGCCGAGCACTGGGAGAACCGCGCCGAGCAAATGCGAGTCGCCGTGGAACGCGATTTCTGGCAGGACGACATGAATTTCTACGCCCTGGCCATTGATGGCGAGGGCCAGCCCTGCAAGGTGCGAACGTCGAATGCCGGGCACCTGCTGTTCGTCGGGCTGCCGCAACCGGAGCGGGCCAGGCTGGTCGCCGACCAATTGCTGTCGGCGTCCTTCCATTCCGGCTGGGGGCTGAGGACGCTTGCCGACGACGCGGTATTCTTCAACCCGATGTCCTACCATAACGGCTCGATCTGGCCGCATGACACAGCACTTTGCGGCGTAGGTCTCGCCCGTTACGGCGAACGCGACAGCGTGGTGCGGCTGATGAGCGGCACGTTCGAGTCCGCCGTGCATTTCAACATGCGGCTGCCGGAACTGTTCTGCGGCTTCGCCAGGGCTCCGGGTGAGGCGCCCATCGCCTATCCCGTGGCCTGCCTGCCACAGGCTTGGTCGGCCGGTTCCACCTTCATGTTGATGCAGGCGTGCCTTGGGCTCGAAATCGATGGCTGGGAGGGCGAATTGCATGTCACGCGGCCTAGGCTCCCGATCGGCATCGACACGCTCACGCTCCGGCATCTGACGGTCGGCGACAAAGCGGTCGACCTCACCTTCCAAAGGGTCGGCGACCGCGTTGCCGCCTTCTTGCCTGACCGGCATGAAGGTCAGGTACCGCTCATAGTGCGCACGTAAATAAAGCACCGCAACCCCGCGTCCAACAATCGAAAAGTGTCGGAACTGATCGCTGGTTCATGCGTTGCAGACCTAAGCCGGTCTGCCCGTCCGCGGCCGGCACGAACGAAAACAATGAACGGACGGCCGGAGGCAACCTGGCATTTCAATGACACAATACGGCGCCGACCTGCTACTGGTCCTTATTCTCGCAAGCCTCGGACTGTCCGCATTAGCGATTATCATTTCAATATCCCGACACCGTCGCAATAACCCGATGGCGTCGGCCGTGCCGGGTTCCGGCGACGACTCCGCCACCGAAGCCGCGCGCAAGGTGCTGCGCGAATTCGAGAAGAACGGGCAGTCGGTCGATGCCGCTCTGGTCTCATGGTCGCCCGACACCCTGCGCAAGATCCTTGCCGACGAATTGCCGGAAGCGCAGGTGATCGTCGTCTCCAATCGCGAACCGTATATCCACAACGAGACCAGAGACGGCGGCGTCGAGCTCGTTATCCCAGCAAGCGGTCTGGTCTCGGCGCTGGAGCCGATCACGCGCGCCTGCGCCGGCACCTGGATCGCCTATGGCGGCGGCAGCGCAGACCGCCGGATGGTCGACAAGGGCGACCGGGTTCAGGTCCCGCCCGGTAATCCGTCCTATACGCTGCGGCGGGTATGGCTGAGCGACGACGAATATCAGGGTTACTATCTCGGCTTCGCCAATGAAGGCCTGTGGCCGCTCTGCCATATCGCCTTCACACGGCCGACCTTTCGCGAGTCGGACTGGGAGGCCTATGAAGCCGTCAACCGCAAATTCGCCGAAACGGTGGTTGCCGAGGCGCGCAACGAGCGGCCGATCGTGCTGGTCCAGGATTATCACTTCGCGCTTTTGCCCCGCATGATCCGCGAGCGGTTGCCGGAGGCGATCGTCATCACCTTCTGGCACATTCCCTGGCCGAACTCGGAGGTGTTCAGCATCTGTCCCTGGCGCGAACGCATCCTGGACGGCCTGCTCGGCAGTTCGATCGTCGGTTTCCACACCCAGTTCCACGCCAACAATTTCACCGAGAGCGTCGACCGCTTCATGGAAAGCCGCATCGAGCGAGCCGATGCCGCCATTTCCTATGGCGGCCAGGTGACGCTGGTGCATTCCTATCCGATTTCGATCGAATGGCCGGTCGAGCTCCTGAAAGCCCTGCCCAGCGTCGAGGAAAGCCGGGCGCGCGTCCGCAAGCGGTTCAGAATTCCAGCCGGCGCCAAGCTGTGCGTCGGCGTCGAGCGGCTCGACTACACCAAGGGTATTCTCGATCGCTTCCGTGCACTGGAGGAGCTGTTTATTCGTCATCCCGAAATGGTAGGCAATGTTGCATTCCTGCAGATCGCGGCGCCGAGCCGCGGCACGCTGCCGGCCTACAAGCATCTGCATGAGGAATGCCTGCGCTACGCGGAGGAGATCAATCAGCGCTTCGGCAGCGAATCCTACCGGCCGGTCGTCATGGTGGCCGAGCACCATTCGCAAGCGGCGGTCTATGAACTCTATCGCGCGGCCGACATTTGCCTTGTCACCAGCCTGCATGACGGCATGAACCTGGTCGCCAAGGAGTTCGTCGCGTCGCGCGACGACGAGCAGGGCGTGCTTTTGCTCAGCACCTTCGCCGGCGCCTCGCGCGAGCTGCTGGAGGCGCTGATCGTCAATCCTTACGACGCGGCGATGATGAGCGAGGCGATGCTGCAGGCGCTGACCATGGGACCGGACGAGCAGCACGAGCGCATGCGGCGCATGCGCGACATCGTGCGCGACAACAATGTCTATCGCTGGGCCGGCAGCATGCTGCTCGACGCGGCGCGGCTGAGGAAGCGCGGCGACCTGGATCGGGTCACCGCCTTATACGAGCGGCCGGCAGGCCCCACCGGCGACAATGTCGTGTCCATGTTCGAACGCAAACAGGCAGTGGGATTTAGATGAACATCCAGGCAGACCTTACCCCGCCGCTTCCCGCGGGACGGTGGGCGCTTTTCCTCGACATCGACGGCACCTTGCTGGAGCACGCGGCGCATCCCGACGCCGTCTCGGTCAGCGAGGAGTTGCGCGTTCTTCTGCAGACGATCGAGCGGCGCCTGGACGGCGCGCTCGCCTTCATCACCGGCCGCTCGATCGCGGCCGTGGACCATCTGTTCGATCCGTTGAAGCTCAGGATCGCCGGCCTCTACGGGCTGGAGCACAGGCTTCTCCCGGACGGACCGATCGAGGCCGCGGACGAACCGGCGGATATGGCGGCGCTTGCCGACGAGATTGAACTCGAGCTGGCAAGCCAGGCCGTCTATGTCGAGCGCAAGGGCCCGGTGCTCGCCGTCCATACGCGCGCCGCGCCGCATCTGCTTGCGCGGGCGACGAAGCTCGTCGAGCAGGCTCTGGACCGGCTGCCGAAGGGATATCGTGTGATCGCCGGCAATGCCGGGGTCGAGCTGATGCCGCTCGAGGCGGCCAAGGGCGCCGCGATCCGGCGCTTCTTGCAGCTCGATCCCTTCACCGGCAGGCGTCCGGTGTTCCTCGGCGACGACACATCCGACGAGAATGGCTTCGAGACGGTCAATGCCGCGGGCGGAATCTCGATCCGCGTGAAGCCGCAGGGCGAGACGGCCGCCCGCTTCGCCATCGAAGACGTGGCTGGCGCCATCGCTTGGCTCGAAGCCGCTTTTGCGGAGCCTGCCGCGCAGGCGTCCAGCCGCAATCTCGTTGCCTAAACCGGCCAGGTGCTCCGCAGCTACTGCTGCTGCAGGCCCGTGATCATGGCGATGATCTCGTTCTTGTCGGTCTTCCTGGTCTCGCGCACGCCAATCTGCTTGCCGCGCCTCAGGACGCAGATGCGGTCCGACAGCTTGAACACCTGGTCGAGGCTGTGGCTGATGATCAGGATGCCGACATTGCGCTGCTTGAGCGACTGAACGATCGTCTCCACCCTGGCGGTCTCGGCAACGCCGAGCGCGGCTGTCGGCTCGTCGAGCAGGATCAGCTTGCTCGCCCAGTGCGTCGCCCTGGCGATCGCGACGCCCTGCCGCTGGCCGCCGGAAAGATCGCGGATGGTGGCGTGCGCGGAAGGAATGCGCACGTCGAGCTCCTTCACCAGTTTTTCCGTCTCGTCGATCATGCGGCGGCGGTCGAGCAGGCCGAAGCGGTTCAGCGGCTCGCGGCCGAGGAACATGTTCATATAGACCGTCTGCTGGTCGGCCAAAGCGAGATCCTGGTAGACAACCTCGATGCCATGCGCGCGCCCCATCGTCGCGTTCGACATCGTCACCGGCTTGCCCTCGATCGTGATCGTGCCGGAGGAGGGCGGATGCACGCCGGAGATAATCTTGACCAGCGTCGACTTGCCGGCGCCGTTGTCGCCGACAAGCGCCACGATCTCGCCGGGAAAGACCTCGAGCGAGAAGTTCTCGATCGCGGTGAGGCCGCCGAAATGCTTGCGGATGTCCTGAAGCTGAAGGATGGGGGCGCTCGCATTCATGGTTTTCTCCTAGACGGGCCAGGCATAGGGCTCGCCAAAACCGTTCTCGATCGTTTCAACTACGGGCTTGCCCTTCGAAACGCCGGAGACGCCGACGACATAGGCGCGGGTG